>CAZZEY010000222.1:0-2983 GCA_964653445.1 uncultured Syntrophaceticus sp.
TAGGCCTGGAAGTCACAGGCCATGTAACAACCATGTGGGCAATTATGGTATTTCTGTTTGTGGCTCTTGTATTGAGCACCCGCAAACTTAATAAAGTGCCTGGGCGTTTCCAGTCTTTAATTGAATTTACTGTAGAGACACTGCTCAACTTTTTTGCGGGAATTTTGGGTAAAGAAAGGGCACGCCGTTATTTTCCTATACTGGCCACACTTTTTCTTTTCATCCTTATTTCTAACTGGTCCGGCATTCTACCAGGGGCTGGCCATTTTGAGGGTTTTAGACCACCTACCAGCACACTGAGTGTGACTGCAGGACTCGCTATCGTTGCCTTTATTGTTACCCAAATTGCAGGTTTCCGTGAGAAGGGTTTCGGATATGTAAAACACTTCTTTCAACCATTTCCTGTTATGCTGCCTTTAAATCTTATTGAGGAATTGGTTAGACCTCTCTCACTGTCGTTGCGACTCTACGGCAACATTTTTGGTGAAGAGATGGTCGTTGCTGTTTTATTGAGCATTGCTCCTTATTTTGCTCCAGTTCCCATGCAGATCTTAGGCATTCTTTTTGGATTTATCCAAGCTTTGGTGTTCACAACACTGACCGCGATTTATATATCTCAAGCCACTGCAGATGCCCACTAAATTTGGAGGGTTAATATTATTGAGCAGGTAGGTGCAGAAAGGAGGGGAAAGTAGACATGACATCGGCGATTATTGCATTAGCTGTAGCACTTGTAATGGGTATTGCCACACTCGGTCCTGGACTTGGTCAGGGTACCGCGGCAGCAAAAGCAATGGAGGCTATTGCTCGCCAGCCAGAAGTGGCGGGTGAACTGAGGACAACTCTCATTATTGCACTCGCATTTATGGAGGCATTAACTATTTACGGCCTTCTGATAGCTTTCATGCTGCTCCTGAGAATGTAAATGGTCCCTTACTTATAAACCGCGGGACATATATGTCTGTGCCTACCGCAGAGGTGGGAGCAGGAAGACTTTCGTGGTAGTAGCCGGTAATTATGTACCATGTTAACTAGGGTTACTAGTACCCAGGGGCGCACCGCATGCGCGGTTACGCCCCCGGGTATTTCTAGACCCGGTTATGGGAGGACAAGGATATGGATATCAATTTATCGACTATAATATGGGCAATTATCAACTTTTTGGTAATACTTGCGATACTATATAAGTTTTTTTACAACCCTGTTATAAAATTCCTTGATAATCGAAGTGAGGAGATCGCCAATAACATCTCCGAAGCCGAGCACAATCGCTCTGAGTCTGAGGCTCTTTTAAAAGAGTATCAGGAAAAGATCGCTGGAGCCAGGAATGAAGCCCAGGAGATTATAGCAAGGGCAACCAAGGCCGGTGAGGAAGAGCGGGCCGCGATTCTTGCCCAGACCAGGGATGAAGCCGCTGCTCTGCTGGAAAAGGCTCGTCAGGAGATTCAGCGTGAGCGTGATGAGGCTTTGTTTGCTTTACGCCAGGAGGTGAGTTCTCTAGCTGTTATGGCAGCTGAGAGGATTTTGAGCCGCAATATTAATACAGAGGATAATCAGCGGATAGTTGAGGATTTTTTGAATGAGGTAGGGGAAATTCATTGATTGATAAAGCGGTTGCACGCCGATATGCCAAAGGTCTGTTTGATGTTGCACAGGAGATGAAGATAATTGAGCAGGTAGCTGAGGAGCTTAACCAGGTTATTGAGCTTCTGCAGGAGCAGTCAGAGCTGCGAGAGATCCTGGAATATGGTGGTACACCAACCAAGGTAAAAAAGGAAATTATCACAGGTCTTTTTGAAGAGAAGCTGTCTTCTGTGGTAGTGAGTTTTATGGATCTCCTGATTGACAAACATAGAGAACGGCACCTAGATGAAATCGTGAATTCCTACAATGACCTGCTGCGGAAGCATAATAATATTGCTGTAGCAGAAGTAAAAACCGCTTATCCTCTAGAACCTGAGTTTGAAAGAAAATTACAGGATGTTTTGGCGAAAACTATTGGTAAGAACATAGAACTTCAGGTGAGAGTACACCCGGAACTGATTGGCGGCCTGGTGGTCCAAATTGGAGACCGGGTTTTTGATGGCAGTATAGCTAAGCATCTGGAGATGATGAAAGCACGCTTTATGGAGAGATCGTTAGGAAAGCTTGAGGTGGAAATGTAATGGGTATTCGTGCAGAAGAGATCAGTTCTCTGATCAAAACTCAGATCGAGCGCTATAAGTCGCAAATTGATGTGGCTGATGTAGGTACGGTTATCCAGGTCGGTGACGGTATCGCCAGGGTCTATGGCCTGGAAAGGGCGATGGCAGGGGAGCTTTTGGAATTCCCAGGAGGAGTTTTCGGTATGGTTCAAAACCTGGAGGAGGACAATATCGGTGTAGTTCTGCTCGGGCCATATACCCATATCAAAGAAGGGGATACTGTAAAAAGCACAGGTAAAATTATGGAGGTACCTGCAGGGGAAGCCATGATCGGTAGAGTGGTTAACTCTTTGGGGCAGCCTTTAGATGGAAAGGGACCCATTGAAACAGATCATTTTCGCCCTGTAGAATTTTTAGCTCCGGGTGTCATTGAGCGCCAGCCTGTGAAGGTTCCTTTGCAGACCGGTCTTAAAGCTGTGGATTCAATGATTCCGATTGGGCGCGGTCAGAGGGAACTGATCATCGGTGACCGCCAGACTGGAAAAACCGCTCTGGTCGTTGATACAATTATCAACCAGAAGGGACAGGATGTAATCTGCATTTATGTGGCCATCGGACAGAAGGCATCCAGTGTTGCTGGTGTAATAGAGAAATTCCAGGAAACCGGGGCTATGGAATACACCACTGTTGTTGTGGCAACAGCCAGCGACCCAGCACCGCTGCTGTACCTAGCTCCTTATGCTGGATGCGCTATTGGTGAGGATGTTATGTATAACCAGCATAAAGATGTGCTGGTTGTATATGATGACCTTGCTAAGCATAAGGTTTCCTACAGGTAA
>CAZZEY010000223.1:0-2967 GCA_964653445.1 uncultured Syntrophaceticus sp.
TATTGACCTGCATCGCGGCGGCTGGCTATAGTTGAATTAAGGTATACCTGCTTGGTTGATGAAGAGTTAAGCCCATGAAACATCTGTCCGTTGTGATTGTGAGTTGGTCACTAGGATAGTTGGGCATCACTTAAGCGAAGGTGGTGAGTTGGGCTAAAACGGCAAGACAGGATCCGGGTCCAAGTTCAATTTCATCCTTAATTAGGAAGGGGGGAAAATGATGAAGGAGTTACTGCACAATAAATGGGTGGCACTTGTTTCAAGGATTTTAGTTGGGGCTATATTTATTATGGGCTCAACACTGAAGCTGCCAAATATCAAACTGAATTCAGTTAATGTTGTATATGAATATGGTATTCTCCCCATTGAACCTATTGATCTGGCTGCTGTATTCGGCTATATTCTTCCATTTGCAGAATTGGCTGTTGGTATAGCAGTTCTTTTGGGGTTGGTCACAAGGCTGTCGTCATTTGGAGGAGGGCTGCTTGGTTTATCCTTTGTCATAGGTGAAGGGCTTGTCCTGCTCCAGGGACGGGATATTAACTGCGGCTGTTTCCCAGGGCTGATGGGCACTATGGTTTCTCAGACCATTTATCTTAGTGCAGCGATCATCATCTTCTCTGCACTGGTTTTTGTCTCACGGAACAGAAATTTCTTCTCAATCACTAGTATTCTGGAGAAGAATAATTCTTTTCCAAATTGGCTCAGAGCTCTATCTTAGATTGCTAAACTGTTTTAACACTTAAACACACTACTAAACAAACACTAACAACAGCAGTTATTTGAAGTAGGATACACAAAAATTAACTGTATTAACTGTGGCAAAAATTTTTGAAATGGGAGGTATATCAATGCGTCAGCTTAAACGCAGCAAAATAATAGCAGTTTTACTGTTGTGCGTTTTTGTGGCATCAACAATGATGCTGGCGGGTTGCGGCTCCGGGGCTGAGGCTTCACAGAAATGGACTTTGGTCAATCCAGAAGGAGCGACCAGGGTTGAGTCTATGGAGTTGAATCCCCATCCCGAGAGTCTGGAAGGTAAGACTGTAGGTCTTGTTTGGAACAGCAAAGAGAATGGTGACAATTTCTTAAATGCTGTTGCCGAAGAATTAGAGAAAACTGTGAAGGATGTTAACATAATTAAAATTTTTGAGGAAATTCCCGAATCTCAGGGATATGGACCAAATATCTTTACCGATGAGGTGATCAGCAAGATTCAGGCAATGAAGCCTGATCTGGTAATTGCTGCCCAAGCTGATTGAGGGTCCTGCACATCATGGCTGGTCGTGAACCAGATCAAATTAGAAAAAGTAGGTATCCCAACAGTCACTATTGCGACAACAGATTTTATTGATTTAGCAAAAACAACTGCAGCGCAAGAAGGGGCATCAAATCTCGCATTTGTAGTGGTTGAGCACCCAATCGGCGCTATTGGCCTGGAATCAGTTCAGAAAAAGGCTAAAGAAGCTTTCCCAGAGATTATGAAGATGGCTACCGAATGGGAGCCAGGAGAAGCTTCAGATGAGACTGTTATCAAAGGAGAGGTCTACCCTGCCCCCACAATTGAGGTAGAAGGGACCGTAGATGATGTTAACAACTACTTCTTTGAAAAAGGCTGGTCAAATGGATTACCTATTGTACCGCCTACCCCTGAAAAAGTAGAGGCAATGCTTAAAGGCACAGATCGCTCACCAGATGAGGAAGTCTGGGTAGTTCCCCCACGCAACGGCATCCTGACCGTAGAAGGTGTTGCAACCTACGCGGTGATGACCGGCTGTAAACCTGAGTATATGCCGATTTTATTAAGTGCTTTAGATGCCATGAAAGACCCCGGCTTTAACTGGCGTGGACTTACTACAACCACACATCCCAATGGATTATTGGTAGTTGTCAATGGCCCCATCGCCAAGGAGCTTGGTATTGCATCAGGTATAGGTGCTGCCAGCGGTTTCAGCCATCCCAACATGGCCATCGGCTATGCTCTTGCTTTGATGACCGACGTTGTTGGTGGATCCACACCACAAACCGAGGATAAAACTCAGCAGGGCTGGGTTGGAAATGCTGTGGCTACAGTAGTTGCTGAGAGTGAAAACTCTCCATGGGAGTCTTTCAGTGAAGAGCAGGGCTTTAGTGCAGATGATAATATCGTGACTGTATTTGCTGGAGGCCCTCCAACCAATATTCAGGACCACACCAGCCCAGGTAATGAAGGCTTGCTGCGGGTGTTTGCAAACACTATTAATAACGCAGGCCAGAACACAACTTGTGCATCAAATGGACAGGTTGTGCTCCTGATATCAGAGGAACATGCTCAACTGATGGCAGAAGAAGGCTGGACTAAAGAAAAACTGCAGGATTGGCTGTGGGAAAACTCTCAGCGGCCTGCAAAAGAGTACGCAGACAAGTGTGCTGATTGGGCATCTGAATATCTGGGTAAAGAAGTAGGTCCAGATACCAATGTGCCAATCGTCGGAACACCGGAACAAATCAGAATTATCGTTTCCGGTGGTGCTGGTAAGCACTCTCAGTACTGGGGTGGGTTCCAACACTTCAAATCACCGAAATCACAAGAAAAAACTGTGATTTCAATAGAAATCGAATAAGAAGTCTGCTGTAACAGTCAGATTCTAGCTGAGATAAAAGGGCTGCCTATAATAGGCAGCCCTTTTATCCTCGGTGCCCCCTCGGTGCCAGGCTTGCTTTATTGCTTTATTGGTTTGTTACAAAGCAACCTATTCCTACTCCCGACATCCATTCCTGTCATGCTTGCTTTACGCTTTCAGCTTCATTATCACCTGACGGTTTTGTCACCCGATTAGTTGAACTGTCCCTCTGTGCCCTGTTCCCCTGCGGGCTGCGCCGCCTAAAAAGTGTACAGCAGAACCGTCCCTCTGTTGGCTCCCAGTGGTTAGTATTTACAGTAGGGCAGTTATATATTGTGTTATAATAGACAAAAGGAACTTTTTC
>CAZZEY010000224.1:0-2965 GCA_964653445.1 uncultured Syntrophaceticus sp.
ATCTGGTGAGACATCAGATACTTTGGCTGCCCTCAAAGAAGCCAGGGAGAAGGGGTGCAGGATCCTAGCGATCACCAATGTGGTGGGGAGCACCATCACCAGGGAATCTGATGAAGTTATCTACACCTGGGCAGGCCAGGAGATCTCTATTGCCTCCACCAAGGCTTACACAGCTCAGGTGATGGTAATGTATCTGCTGGCGCTGCTCTTTGCTAGAGAGCGCAAAACAATGACCAGTGAAGAGATCAGGGGGATCATTACAGCTCTGCAGCAGGTTCCCGACTGGATCAATGAAATACTGGAGCAGAAGGAAACCATCAAAGAGATCACAGGCTATTATCACACCTGTGAGGACTTTTTCTATCTGGGGCGCGGTCTGGACTGGTTTGTTGCTCTGGAAGGGGCTCTTAAGCTCAAAGAGACATCTTATATACATGCAGAGGCCTATGCAGCAGGGGAACTGAAGCACGGACCCCTTGCCCTGATTACAGAGGAAGTGCCTGTGCTTACCCTGGCCACCCAGGAGGCCCTCCTGGAAAAGACGGTCAGCAATATTAATGGTGTCAAAGCACGGCAGGGATCGGTGATCGGGGTTACATTGGGACAGAGCGACCTGGTTGAAGAGGCCTGTGACCACGTCATCAGACTGCCGGCTGCTCCCTCAATAGTCAGCCCGTTGCTGTCAGTGGTTGCCCTGCAGCTCTTTGCCTACTACATGTCATGCGCTAGAGGCTGTGATGTGGATCAGCCCCGCAACCTGACTAAAAGCGTGACTGTGGAGTAGATAAAAGCAGTTAGTTGTTGATTACGTCTTGTTTACGATGTAGTAATTGCAACGATTATAATGTCAGTTGGGCATTATGAAAATCCACTTTTTCGAGAGTTTTTCTATATGAAGATTAAGTGTTGAGAGATAAGAGGGTGGGACTATATTCAAAAAAAGGGAAAGAAAGAGAAAATAGTATATGGAAGCGTTAATAGAAAAATAAAGGGATAGGTGGTAAGATATGACACCTATCCTTTTTGTATTTTTTCAAAAAATCTCGTGTCCCAAAAAAGTTGTGTTAGGAATAGTGGTGAAAATAGGTCAGAAAATCTTATGGAGCCTTGTTTTTTTTAGGAATATTTTGGGTAAGGTAGAGGGGGTTAGGGCTGAAGATGTTGATATTTAAGGATTATCCCTACTTTATAATACGAGTTTTTCTCTCGGAGAGATTAGGTAAATAGTGTTAAGGCGAGAACGGGCAAGTGTTAGAGGAAGGAAGGATGATAACAAAGATGATATAATTTAGTATATATACCAGGTCTAATTAAATAGTCCAAATTGATAAATACCTAGGAGTGATATTAGTGAATAACTTTCAAGATAAAGTTAATTTCATATGGAGCATAGCAGAACTTCTAAGGGGACCATATAAAAAAGAACAGTACGGAGATGTAATATTACCTATGGCCGTACTAAGGCGGTTTGACTGTGTTCTTGCAGCCACTAAGCAGGAAGTATTGGAAAAGTATGAAGCCTTAAAGAAATCAGGGCTACAAAACGTAGACCCTGTTTTAAATAGAATTTCAAAGCAGGAATTCAATAATACAAGTAAATATGATTTTGAAAAATTATTGGCTGACCCCGATAATATCGCAAACAATTTAAGAAATTATATCAATGGCTTTTCAAAGAACGCCAGAGAAATCATCGAACACTTTGACTTTGACAAGCAGATTACCAAACTTGATGATAACAACCTGCTTTATCTCGTGGTATCAGAGTTTAACAAAATAGATTTGCATCCTGATGTGGTAAGCAATACTGAAATGGGGTACATATTTGAGGAACTTATCAGGAGATTTTCTGAGCACGCAGAGGCAGGTGACCATTATACCCCCCGTGAAGTTATAAAGCTTATGGTAAATATTCTCCTGAATGAAGATAATGAGGAACTAACTCAGCCAGGGCTTGTTGTAACTGTTTACGATTGCTGTGCGGGAACAGGAGGAATGCTTTCAGTTACAGAGCAGTACCTAAAAGAATTAAACCCCGGAATACAGGTAGAATTATTTGGGCAGGAAATAAATCCTCAGTCCTTTAGTATCTGTAAATCTGACATGCTTATCAAAGGGCATAATGCAGATAACATTATTCTGGGAGATAGTTTTACTGAAGATGGACATCGTGGTAAAACCTTCAGATATATGCTTACCAATCCCCCTTTTGGTGTGGAATGGAAAAAGGCACAGAAGTTTATTCGTGAAGAACACGAGAAAGAAGGATTCAACGGCAGATTCGGTGCAGGACTTCCCAGGATATCTGATGGTTCCCTTTTGTTCTTGCAGCATTTGATATCCAAAACGAGGCAGGATGAAAAAGGCAGTCGTATTGCTATTATCTTTAACGGTTCACCTTTGTTTACCGGGGATGCAGGCTCAGGAGAATCGGAAATCAGGCGCTGGATAATAAAAAATGATATGCTGGAAGGTATTATTGCACTGCCTGATCAGTTATTCTACAATACAGGTATTTCCACCTATATTTGGATAGTTACCAACCGTAAAAATGACGACCCGATGAAGGGACCTGTAAGGACAGGGAAAATACAGTTAGTCAATGCTGTGGACTTCTATCAGAAAATGAGAAAAAGCCTTGGAAACAAGAGAAATGAAATCAGCGAAGAGCAGATAAAAGAGATTACGAGAATATATGGTGAGTTTAAAGAGAATGAATACTGCAAGATTTTTGATAATGAAGATTTCGGATATCGGAAGATAGTTGTAGAAAGGCCTTTAAGGCTTAATTTTCAGGTAACTGAAGAGAGAATCAATAATCTGTATCATGAGACCGCCTTTAAAAAACTCGCCGAATCCAGAAAGAAAGGTGCTGCCGGACTTAAAGAGATAGAAGAAGGCAAAAAACTGCAACAGCAAATAATAGAAACCTTAAAGACAATGGATTCTACTATTGTGTATAAAA
>CAZZEY010000225.1:0-2963 GCA_964653445.1 uncultured Syntrophaceticus sp.
GCTGCAGGAATAGTTAGTAGAACTGCCAAAAAAAGCGCCCGACGACCATCCCCTCCCCCCAGCCTCCCTGGATTATGAGAACCCTCTGCAAAAAGTGACTGGGCCAAACTCCCGGGGATCACCCCCAGAACCATTGCAATCATCCATGCCATGTAAAAGTAAGCATTCTGCTCCGGCCCCTTTACATTAAGGATCATCAAAGGGTAGATAAATGTCGGTACACTATTTAAAAGTCCAGATAAGTAGTTTGTAAAAGAAAAGGGCAACACCTGTTTTAACATCTCTCTATCCCACATGGGCCGCGGAAAATAATTGTCATAAACCTTTGGGAGAAATAAGAATAATGATAATGCAGCGGCGATCAGAAAGGCTGTCCCTGCGCCTGCGAAAATGCCAAAACCTTTCAGTGATGCAAAAACAAGTACAGGCAAAGGCAGTTTCAATAAACTAGCCAATAAGTTTTTGAAAAAAACATAACTTGAGGTACGTGCTGCAATAAATGACTCCTGAGTTTATCAGTTGATCCCGAATTTGCCCATTTTCTAAAACCAAAAAAGGCTTAACAATGGGATTTCTGGAGATAGGAACAACAAAAATCGCAAAAAATGTAGTGGCAAACATTTTTGTTGTAATTGTTTTTAATACTACCTTCTATGAACGATTAATGGTATAATATGAGTATGTTCCTGAAGATTACTAAATCAAATAATTACAAATATGTACAGTTAGTGAGGTCATACCGGGAAAACGGTACCACCAAACACGAGGTTCTGTTCAACCTTGGCAGACTGGACAAGATAGAGAATAATCCCAGCATTCAGCGCCTTGCCCTGCGATTGCAGGAATTATCCAAGGCAAACCAAGCGCAAAAAGTGCTTGATTTGAACAAAACTTCTGAAGCAGAGATCGTAAACTGGGGTTACCTTGTCTATCAAAAACTATGGAAGGGGTTTGATTTACATAAATTCTTGCCTTCTCTTTTGGAAGGTACCAAGGTCCAGTACAGTTTGAATGATACCTGCTTCCTGATGGCCGTCCAGCACCTGCTGGATCCGATGAGCAAACTGGGAACTTTCAACAATCAAGAACGATATGTAAATATGCCCAAAATAGACTTGAACTCACTCTACCGTTCTCTGGACGTTCTCAGCGAAAATAAAGAAAAACTAGAGAAACTAATCTTTCACAAGAACATGAACCTGTTTAATATGCAGGTAGATGTGGTTCTTTACGATGTCACCACCTTTTCTTTTGAAAGTGTTAAACAAGACAATATCAGAGACTTTGGTTTCAGCAAAAATGGCAAATTCAACGAAGTACAGGTAGTAATGGGACTGCTGCTTGACTGTGAAGGTAGACCCATCGGCTATGAACTGTTTTCAGGGAATACCTTTGACGGTAATACTTTAGAGGCATCCCTGGAAAAGTTGAAAAAAAGATTCAGCATTCGTAAGGTGATCATCGTTGCCGACAGGGGTATCAACAGCAAACTTAACCTGACAAAGATCCTCGATAAAGGTTATGGTTACATCTTTGCTTCACGTCTAAAAAAGATGAAGAAAAGCATTCAACAAGAAATCTTTACTGGTGAAGGTTATCAGGAAGCATCCTTCCCTGACTCTGATAGACAAGAAAAAATACGCTACAAGATTATTGACTACACCAACAGATTTAAAGACAAAGAAGGCAATATTCATAACCTGGAAGAAAACCTGATCATCACCTATTCTGAAAAAAGGGCTAAAAAAGACAGAGCAGACCGAGAAAGACTTATTAAAAAAGCGGAATCCCTTCTTGCGGATAAATCAAAAATTAAGTCCAGCAACAAACGTGGCGGCAAAAGATTTCTCAAAGAAATCAGTCCGGAATCCGATTGGGTCATGGATCATGAAGCAATCAAAAGAGATGAGCAGTTCGATGGCTACTACGGGATCCAGACCAATGAGAAGAACTTAACTGCAGAAGAGGTACTGGCTGCCTACCATAATCTCTGGAAGATCGAAGAATCTTTCCGGATCATGAAATCCACCCTGGAAGTTCAACCGGTTTTCCACTGGACAGAATCAAGAATCAAAGGCCATTTTGTGATTTGTTTTCTTGCTTTTCTCCTTGCTAGAACCATGGAATTAAAGCTTCAAGGTGCCGGTATCAAGGCTTCTCCGGAAAAGATCCGCGAAGCCATAAACTCCATGAATTTCGCTAAAGTAAAAATAGACAATAAGCATTACTACATCAAAACCAAAGGAGCTGAGCTAAGCAACAAGATACTGCGTTTGCTGCGCATGAAACAACCGAACAATGTGATTGCTGCTGAAGATTTCCACTAACAGGAATTGTAGTGGCAAAATGCGCACTTTTTAAAAAAACTTTTCAGGTTTCATGCGGGTTGGAATAATGTCATCTGATAAACTCAGGATAAACAAAAGGCCGGAAGCCGCACGGGACACGGGATTCAGAGAATACGTTTTTAGAGGCGTATTACTAGGTGTCTTTCTTAGCTGCGGGGATGATGGAGAAGAGATGGGGCGGTTCTTTGACAGCTAGAGCCTTGAATATCTGCTCCTGAGCAGGGGTGGTTTCGGTCCTCTGCCTTACCTGACCGGCAGCCCCGCTGAACTCTCCCAGGTGCATCCTCTGCAGGGTGGCTCTGAGGCTGCACCAGGTTTGCCCCGTCCTGTTCTCGGCAATCCTGATCAGCAGCAGAGCCAGCCAGCAGAGCAGCACATGGGCTCGGATGCGGTCTTCCAAACGGTGATAGACCGGGCGCAGCTCCAACCGAGACTTGAGGGTACGGAAGGCGTCTTCCACCAGCAGCAGCTGTTTGTAGCCCAGGGCGACATCTTCGGCGGAGAGGGTGTCATCTGAGGTGCGCAGCAGGTATTTACCGTCGAGTTTTTCTTCTTCCCTAATCTTGGCCCGGTCGATCTTCGGCAGGCTGCGGGAGTCCAGCTTCAGGTAGCGGC
>CAZZEY010000226.1:0-2960 GCA_964653445.1 uncultured Syntrophaceticus sp.
ATGCTGGTTTATTAAAACTCTGCTGTCAGACTTCAGTTAAAAACGAAACAAAATATCACAGATATTTGAAGGGATCGGTTTTAATTTGAGAGGTCTCCACTGTAAGTTTCTCACCAGATTCTCTAGCTTTTTTCGCTATATAATCCGCCAGTGCAGGGACAACTACGCTCTCAGTTCCGTAATGCCCGGCATCAACCACTGCAATACCCTGGTCCAGGGCATCCAGTGCTCCATGATGCCTGACATCCCCTGTTAAATAAACATCAGCACCTGAGTTTACAGCATGCTCAAGGAGTGCCATGGCGCTCCCCCCACATAAGGCAATTTTTGAGACAAGCCTCTCCGGATCTCCGGTTATCCTAACCACATCTAAATCTAAATCGGTCTTCACTTTTGCTGCAAAAGCTGCAAGAGCCATCGGTTCAGGCAGGCTTCCCACCCTTCCCAAACCAGAACGCACCCCTTGGTTTTTCAGGGGATATAAATCATAAGCAACCTCTTCATAGGGATGTTCAGCCAGCATCTCTTTAACAACCTTATGCAGGTGGCTTTCCTGCACGATGGTTTCCAACCTCAGTTCAGGTGTTTTTTCCAGCATCCCTGTTTCTCCAATAAATGGACTTGTCCCCTCAAGCGGTTTGAATGTCCCCATCCCCTTGGTTCGAAAGGTGCAGTTTGAATAATTACCGATCCAACCCGCGCCTTTAGAACAGATGGCATCACACACCTTATCCTCATACCCTTCAGGCACAAAAACTACAAGTTTGAACAATTTCTCTTCATGAGTGGTAACGAGAATATCCACATCTACCAACCCCAACCGCTCCGCCAGTATATCATTAATTCCTTCAGGTGCAGCATCAAGGTTGGTATGTGCAGCATATAAAGCTATTCCCTCCTGGATCAACCTGTAGACATGTGAAGCAGGATAGATATCTGCTCTCAGGTAAGGAAGAGGGTCACGATACAGTGGGTGGTGGGAAATAATTAATTGGGCATTTTCTTTAACCGCTTCTGTAATCACATCTGCTGTTACATCAAGGGTCACCAATACGTTATCTACCATATCTTTTGGTGAACCCACTAAAAGACCCACCCGGTCCCAGTCTTCTGCAAATTCAGGCCGTGCCCAATCTTCAATCCAGGCGAAAATTCTTTCACATTTAACTGACATCTTCAATAACCCTCCTAACCACATCAATCTTGCGCAGCCATTCCTGCCGCATCCTTTTGGCTGCAGGAGTTCTGGCACGTCTCAGAGATTTTAAAACATTTTTGGCTGTTCTTAACTTATCCTCAAGAAATGGGATAAGGAGAGGGTGTTTTTTTTCTATGAGAAGTGGCCCAATATCAAAAAGCACATCATCCTCAATCTCATTCCCTGGCCAATTGGCAGGTGATTGTTTAGCAACAACAATTTCGTAAAACTGATCTTTTTCCAGCACCAAATCCTCATCTATTATCAACCAGTTATGTTGAAACAACCATCTCCGCACACTACCGGCACCTCTCTGGGGCTGCAAAATTAAATGGGATACTTTATCCAAAACAACAGGTGAGTTATCCAAAATCTCTTTTATTTTTGCACCACCCATACCGGATATGACAATCACATCTGCTTCTCCCGGCTGCAGCGGTTCTAACCCATCCCCCTGCCTTAATTCAATAGATTGTGTTAACTTATAAAGATTAACATTCGCCTGTGCCACATCCAGGGGGCCCTCATAAAGATCACAGGCAATAGCCCGGGGGCATATTCCCTCTAAGACCAAATATATAGGAAGTAGGGCATGATCTGTTCCGATATCTGCCACAACACTACCCCTGGGAACATAACTGCCAATTCTGGTAAGTCTCTCAGAAATAACCACTGTTTATTACCCCCTAAAAATCAGGTTCGGAAAAGCAGATAAGAATACTAGGAATGGTAATCTGCCCGAACCAAAGTACCGATACCGCCGCGGGGATTGAATTCTGCTTTTACAGTGAGAGAAACAGGATGCAAAAGTTTTACCAGGTCATCTTTCACCCGGTTTACCACGTGTTCCTGTAAAATTCCCACATTTCGATAAGAATTAAGATAATATTTCAAAGATTTGAGCTCAACAAGTTTTGCTCGAGGTGTGTATGTAATTGTCAAAGTCCCAAAATCGGGCAGTCCTGTCCATGGACAAACAGATGTAAACTCCGGATGGATGTAAGTTACCTCTGTTGCGCTTTCCGGGTATTCAAAGTTTAATGATTCCAGCACATCTGTCTTAATTGCTTCATATGTATCCTTATCCCAGCGTATTGAATAGTTTTCATTATCCTGTCCCATCATCTATTACTCCTTTATAAAATAATCAATTCGCCCTGCCATAAAAACAATCAAACAAAATTCCCTTAAAACTGAGTTCCTATACCATTTTAATACAATATAGGATAAGATCAAGTATTGAAACCAGCATGCCAGGTGATCCACAAAAGCAGCAGGAAAATCGAGGTTCAAAGTAAAAGATATTTTGGTAAATGGATTTAACAACCACACAAAAGGACCAGGAGGAAACACCTATGAATAAAGATCAAGAGCATTTCCGCGGCTGCTTAATCGGCGGTGCAGTTGGAGATGCACTAGGTTGGCCGGTGGAGTTTTTAAGATTTGAAGAAATAATAAAAAAATACGGACAACACGGTATCACAGATTTAGAGATCGGCAAGAATAAACAGGCAGAAATCACAGATGACACACAGATGACACTATTTACAGCAGAAGGCCTGCTCAGAGCAGCCACTAGACACTGGGAAACTGGAGTATGGGATAAACCAGCTGTTATTTTTAATGCATACCAGAGGTGGCTGGTTACTCAGGGGTATAATACAGGTGTATTAAAAAGTTTGGATGGCTGGCTGATCGAGATCAGGGAACTCCACCAGGACCGTGCCCCAGGGCGCACCTGTCTATCAGCACTGAAAAGCGG
>CAZZEY010000227.1:0-2922 GCA_964653445.1 uncultured Syntrophaceticus sp.
CGGATATAGCATTCCAACATCAGATCCGCATTGACCATGGCATGTGTGGTTATACTGCGGCTGCCCACAGCAGCAGTAGGAACTTTTGCTCTCCGCCCCAGGGAATCCTCACAAATGGTTCCTGTGTGCGGAGCAGACATCGGGTAGCGGAGAGGCAGTTTCCTTCTGGCAGACATGTCATAAATTGGCGGATGGGTACACTGATAAAAAGGCTTACCAGTTACTAGTGTGTGGTAGAGAGTATATCCTTGATATGCATACCAACCGCGGCAGTTGTCAATGTTTTGATAAGGCAACATAAAATCGTCTTCATCCAACCCTTCAATTACAGCCAGGAGAACCTTTTTCCCCTGGTCAAGTGCATCTTCCATCAGGCTGCAGATACCTTCAATATGACCTGGATACCCGATTTCCGAATAAACAGGTAGAGTGGAATTATATTTTTCGATATTGTAAAGAGCTCTGTTATTGCTGCACAGCCCTTTGAAATGCCACCCATCTTCAGCGATCAGCAGATAGTCAGGAAAATCTTTGATATAAGCAGGTTTTGTATCCTTATATTCCTCAGCAAAGTCTTCCTTTTTAATAATAGAGCGGATATGAGGTTCTTGAGCTAATACTGCCTCATCTCCGGGCTCACTCTGATAAACACCTGCCATATTGTGACACCAGGCACTGGATTGGAGATTGCCTTTCAATTCAGGTAACACAATATAGCCCTTAAGGGGGACAAGCCCTCCTGTGCTCACAATGAGCGAATAGAAACTATGCTTTTTAGCAAAACCAAGTATATAATCGAAAATAATCTTTGCTGTGTTTTTTCTTGTTTCAATAGTACATTGACCATAGGTACTGCTGAAAAATGGCTGAGTAAAACCAAGAAAAAGCCAACCAGGGTGATAATGGTTCACGACAGCTTCAGCTGCTTCTATGGTCCATTTGCTCCCTGCATTATCCCGGTCCCCGGGATAGGGGAATCTTTCTGCCAGTTTTTTTAGAGGCTGCAGAAATTCCTCATCCCGCTTGACCGGTTTGGCAGTGACAAGATCAATTACTGCCTGCCATTCCCGGACATCGATAATCCCTAACATACCTTCCCCTCCCTACCATCTGTAAGGCTAGGGTCACAGAAACTGCCGGTCATTTTCACTTCTGTTCCGCAATTGGGGCAAAGATTGTCCTTCATATTGTAGGCAGAGAGAAATGCCCCACAGGACTGAGCACAGATTCTTTCGATCAAGACCTGGCCGCAGGAGGGGCATAAGGTATTGATCAAATGAGTGCCGATATAATTGCTGAAATATGTATTGGGCAGAATTTTTCTGCATACTTTGACTTTATCGGAGATCTCTTTAATGTCAGGAGGTATTCTGTCCTTCATCTTGTATTCAGGGAGCAGCCGGAAGATATGCCAGGGCATCTGGGGATCTATACCAGCCAAATACTCAGCAATCGCAGTTATTTCATGGTCATTTACGGTCTGTACCACTGTGGTGGTAACCTCCAAATGGGTACGGGAAGCAAGATACTCGATATTGCGCATAACAGGGGTTACACTTTTTAAACCGACATGCTCTCTATAGTAGTCATCAGATAGAGATTTAAGACTGATATTGAAAAAATCGAAGTACTCCAGCATCATATCTGCTGCCTCTTGAGTGAAGTAGCCGTTGCTGGAACACCCCACAACCAATCCTTTTCTTTTCGCTTCCCTGGCAACCGCTAAAGCTGAAGGCAGATTGACTGTTACTTCATTGACACTGAAATGAATACCCATGCAGTTGGCTTTCTGGGCAATTTTCACTACTCTATCTGGTTCAAGCTGAAAACAAAAGGTTTTCCTTCCCGGCTCAATGGCCACCCGGGAGTTGATGCAGTAGGCACAGCTTGCATTACAATTGAATGCACCAATCTGTAAAAATTGATGATTGGGCCAGCCGTGAAAAAGAGGAATGCCTTCTGCATGGGTTAAATAATAGGTTGTCCACTGGTTAGGGTATATCTCTGTTATCGTGCCATCTCTTTCTTCATACATATGGCAGACTGAAGCAGGCATTTTGCAGCGCCATTCACAATAATTACATCTCATACAATCAGTCCTTTCTCTTTAACAGGCACTACCACCTGGCAGGAAGAGGTCTTTTCAATGGCAATTCCATCACCATATAATGCCCTGAGATTGTTGCTGTTAAGGTGTTCATCTACTGCACCTGCCGCCAAAATATTACCGTCCTTTAACAACATCACATCATCACAGTACTGAAGCACTATATTCGGATCATGGGCAGTGATCACTGTTGTTACCCCTTTGTTATAAACAAGGCTGCGAATCAAATTCATTATCATGTGCTGATTGGTAAAATCCAAATGAGAGGTGGGTTCATCCAACAGAAGAATCGGAGCAGACTGCATGAGTGCTCTGGCTATTAAAACCAACTGTTGTTCCCCGCCTGATAAACGGTCAAACTGCTTTTCCAAGAGATGTTCTATGCCGATTTCTGCTGCTATAGATCTGGCTTTATCCACTGATTCCTCGCCGGGTGACTGCCAGGCCTTTAGGTGGCAGGCCTCTCCCAGCATGATCATGTCAATCACATACAGGGGAAAAACAGTCCTCGCTCCTTGAGGCACCAACGCTGTCAGGTTGGCAATTTGATCAGTTCTTAATTTTGAGATATCCTGTTCCGCAAGATATACCTTACCTCTCATCGGCTGCAGTAAACCATTTAAACAGCGAAAAAGGGTGGTTTTCCCACTGCCATTCCTGCCTAAGAGCCCCAGCATTCGGCCTCTGCTGACATGCATATTGATATCTGTTAATACCGCAGTGCCGTTGTAACCTGCTGTCAGGTTTTCTGTCCGAATTTTTCTCAGAAAATAAAAATGCCGAATTCTAATTGAATACTTGAATTCGACAGAACA
>CAZZEY010000228.1:0-2880 GCA_964653445.1 uncultured Syntrophaceticus sp.
GTCAATACCTGACAGCTGCTGATCAGCTTCTGTACTTGGGTAAACACCTTTCTCTGCATAGTAACTGTCCATGGCACCCTGCATAATGGAGATCTGGCTTTTGGCTTTTGTGATTTTGGAGTTTTCAATATATCCGTTGTAAAAACCGATACCACCGGCTATCAAGAGACCAATGATCACCAGCACAACGATCATTTCCATCAGGGTAAAACCTTCACTTTGAGAAAAAAGCTTTTTGATCATTTTGCTCCTCCCCTAAACTCACTGCATTGTACCGGAAAGGCCAAACAGGGGCAGATAAATAGATAACGCAATAAATCCTACCAGCAGACCGACACCTGTGATCAACAGGGGCTCCAGCAAACTGGCCAACCTGACAATCGCCTGCTCCACATCCTGATCATAATAGTTAGCGAGTTTGTCTAGGATCTGTTCCAACTCCCCTGCTTCATCACCTATAACCATCATGCTGGTGACCATGGCCGGAAAAACAAGGCTGTTCTGAAATGAATGGGCAATACTCCCTCCGCTTTCAAGCAGCATTTGTGCATCTTTTATTTCTCTGGCTGCAATGCTGTTCCCAATGATCTTTTCCATTACAGACAGTGATTCCAAAAGGGGGATACCGCTTTTCAGGAACAGTGATAATGTGCGCGCAAACCTAGATATAGTGATCCCTGCAGCCACAGAACCTATACCAGGCAGCTTAAGACAAAGCAGATCCTGCAAAAATCGGTACTTACTTGTCCTTTGGGCAAACTTCAGAGCTATTACTATTAATAATAAAATCAATAAAAGTGCCGGCCAGTGCAGGCGCAGCAGGCTGCTTACCGCTAGTAGTAGTTGGGTCGGTGCCGGAAGTGCAGTCCCCGTATGTTCGAAGACATCCACAAAAATGGGAACAACATAGACCAGCAGAACAACAATAGACAGTAGGGCTGCCGCTGTAACCAATAAGGGGTAAGCAAGGGCTGATTTGATTTTTTCCCTTACCGCAGCATCCTTTTCAAAGCTGTCAGCCAGCCTTTCAAGGGTCTGATCCAGAGAACCGCTGGCCTCAGCAGCCTTTAGCATATTGATTAAAAGTGGGGGTAAGTGCTCACTGTTGACACTGAATGCCTCAGCGAGGCTTTCCCCTCTCTCCAGAGACATAACCGCTTCCTCTGTGATCCTCTTCAGCAGTAGGTCTTTGGTCTGTCCCTGTAAGGTTAGAAGACAGCGCGGCAGTGATACCCCTGCTGAAATCATAATGGCAAATTGCCGGCAGAAAACAGCCAGTTCTTTGGTTCCCACTTTTCTTGTAAATAGACTCATTACCGGTTGACGGGCTCTGGTTATCTTTACCACAACAAGACCCTGTAAACGCAGCAGCTCAACAGCATCCTGAGAACTCGCAGCCTCTACCCTACCGCAGACAATCTTCCCATCCTGATTCCAAGCTCTGTATTCAAAAGCCGCTCCCATTCAGTACCTCCCCTTTTGACCGCGAGCAGGTTTTAATCCCTTGATTAACCATCCATCCTCCCCACAGACCCGCATAACCTCCTGAATTGTTGTAATTCCCTGCACTGCCTTATTAAAACCATCCCTGTTCATGGGGATCATACCTTCCTTGAGAGCAGCATCTCTCAATACAGCTACCGATACCCGCTGTAGAACAAGTTTTTGTAAAAGTGGTGTCATCTTTAAAACTTCTTGGAGAGCAATGCGGCCGCGGTAACCTGTGTGGTTGCAATGATCACATCCTGGGGCTGTTAACAGCATCTGCTGGGAATCAACTATATCTGTCAAAGCATGTTTCAATTCAATCATCTTTTGTTTATCCCTGCAGTTTATGCAGACCCGGCGTACCAACCGCTGAGCTATCACTCCCAACACAGCTGATACCACCATAAAGGGCTCTACACCCATATCTATCAATCTGTTCAGTGCTCCTGGGGCATCATTGGTATGCATAGTAGACAGCACCAAATGGCCGGTAGTTGCTGCCCGTACAGCTATTTCTGCTGTTTCCAGATCACGGATCTCCCCAATCATGATCACATCTGGATCCTGCCGCAAAATCGACCTTAAATAAGTTGCAAATGTTGCCCCTGCCTTGGTATTGATCTGTGTTTGATTAACCCCTTCCAGTACATATTCAACAGGATCCTCAACAGTAACGATATTTCTCTGCACACTGCTGATACTCTTGAGTGCTGTATACAGTGTTGTTGTTTTACCACTTCCAGTTGGACCTGTCACTAAAAGGAGGCCATACGGTTTTCTCAGCATATTCTGTACTATCTGGTAATTATCTGGAGAAAAATCAAGCTTTTCCATGCTGTAGTAATTGACCTGTTCTTTATTGAAGATGCGGATGACAACCTTTTCACCAAAAATTGTTGGTACAGTGGATACCCGCAGATCCAGATCAACTTTGGATAATTTCAGTTGAATACGCCCATCCTGAGGAAGTCTGCGCTCTGTGATATTCAAATTGGCCATTACCTTCAGCCGTGAAACAAGAGGGTTGAAAATACCTTTTGGCAGTTGGAACTTCTGGTGTAGGATGCCGTCAATCCGAAAACGCACCCGAGTTTTATCCTGTAAGGGTTCGATGTGAATGTCACTGGCTTCTTCTTCTACAGCTTTGATAAACAAGTTGTTGACAAGTTGGATGACTTGTGAACCAGCATCTGTATCCTCATCAATTAGAGCTGTTTCACAACAAAATGAGGCAAATTGTTGATTATCAACTGCTGATTCACTCATCTGTATCACCTCTGCTCAAATTAACAGATATCAACTTCCACCATCTGTCAAACAAGCAATGTATTTGTTGTCTTTATGGAAGATCTATATATTTCTGACTTATGTTGTATTATATGGTATATTTAT
>CAZZEY010000229.1:0-2879 GCA_964653445.1 uncultured Syntrophaceticus sp.
CCATATTAATGAGGGGTTGTTAAAAATGCAGGATCGCAGCACTGTAGTTTATGAAGAACTTAATGTGCTCCCGGAGGTCCTGGTTATTGGTTGTGGTAGAGAAGGAGCTGCTACTGCTCTAGCAGTAAGTGAAAACCAACCGGTCACCGTTATTGATAATAATGCAAGTCAAGAAGGTAAACATCTTATTGAGGGAAATAAGAATATAACGGTTAGGACCGGAGTTAAAGTAGTAGATCTTGAAGGATTTCCGGGTCAGTTTTTAGTTCGTTTTATCGATAATGGAAAACATGCAAAACAAAGTTTCGGGGCCATTATTGTTGTGCTAGATGCTCAACCGAATTTCAATCAAAATAAGTATGACGGATTGGAATTAGGAGAGCGTATAGTGAGGTTATCGGAGTTTATAAATAGTGATAAGAATTTCTCAGGTCAGAAAATTACCTTCCTTTTAGGAAAAGCAGATGAGGATTCCCTTCTTTCTTATGCAGCTGTATTAAAAAATGCAATTACACTTAAAGACAATGGAGCAGATGTCAGTATCCTTTATGAAGATATGAAGGTATCAGCTGACCAATTGGAACAGGAATATGAAGCAGCAAGGGCCCGAGGAGTTAATTTTTTAAAGTATACAGGTGAACTTCAATTTTACATTACTGATGTTGCTGCAACAGTACGATACTGGGAGCCTTTTTTGCCGAAGACTAAGCAGATTAGGCTGGTTTCCGACTATCTTGTACTGGCAGAGGATTATTTACCTGATCCCTGTACCGCTGATTTAGCAGCAGCACTTGATGTGAGGACAGGACCAGATGGGTTTTTTCAGAAAGACAATGTTCATTTCTTACCCATTATGTCGAACCGTGAAGGCATATATTTTGTTGGAAGCTGTCATGGACCTATATACGGCATAGAACTTGATAAGGAGATCGAAACTGCAAAAGCTGAGGTTGGTCGTTTTGCAGGTGGAAAAGTAAGTGTACTGGCACTACAACCACAGGTTACAGCTGAAAAGTGTGCCGTTTGTTTGACCTGCTATCGTACCTGTCCTCATCATGCCATCGAAATTGTACATGATGAATCATTAAACAATATGTATCATTCCGCAGCACGCATGCATCCTTTGGCATGCCGCCGCTGTGGAGTTTGTGCTGCAGAATGCCCTGGCAAAGCAATTCAGCTGCCTTTGTATACTGATGACGAGATCTTGCAGCAGATTTCACGTCCTCCTAAATTGGTAGCCTATGCTTGCGAAAATTCTGGTGCGCTGGCTGCAGAGATGGCCAAAAATTTAAAACCCAATATGCAAGTAGACCTGCAAATAGTACCGGTTCCTTGTTCTGGAAAGATCGACGCTCTATACCTATTAAAAGCTCTGGAACAGGGAGCAGATGGTGTGCTTTTGCTTGTATGCCATAAAGAGAATTGCAAATTTGTATGGGGGAATGAAAGAGCAGATCAGCGTAAGGAACAGGTGCGCAGACGGCTCAGAGAGGCTGGTATTGAAGAAGATCGTGTAGAGATTGTATATCTTGCTGCAAACCAGGGTAACCAGTTTATTGCATCTGTGCAGTCGATGGCTGATAGAATTAATCAGTTAGGATCAAATCCGGGGAAGGTGATAAAATGATCGTTGTTGAGAATAAACCTATCGAAGATATACTTCAAATGATTGCCCCATATAAAAAAGTTTTGATAGCAGGTTGCTATGGTTGTGTCACCGTCTGCCTGGCCGGGGGTGAAAAGGAAGTTGGCCTGCTGGCCTCACAGATTCGTATGGCACGCCAAAAAGAAGGCAGTCCAATTGAAGTATTAGAACAGACTGTAGAGCGCCAGTGTGACAAAGAGTACCTGGTCAAATTTCAGGATAATATTAGAGAAGTTGAAGCTGTTGTTTCTTTGGCTTGCGGTATTGGTATACAGTACCTTGCAGAAGTACATGAACCTGTTCCGGTTTTCCCAGGGGTTAATACACAGTTTCTGGGTGCCAACCGCGATGTAGGTGATTGGGACGAATTTTGTATGGCATGTGGAGAGTGTGTACTTGATAGAACAGGTGGTATTTGCCCCATTGCACGCTGTTCCAAGCATCTGTTAAATGGACCATGTGGTGGTTCCCAGTATGGGAAATGTGAGGTCTCTAAAGATGTTGATTGTGCCTGGCATTTAATATATGAGAGGCTGAAAGCACTTGGGCAGCTTGATAAAATGGCGGAATATATACCAGCTAAAAACTGGCATCGTGATAAAGGCCCGAGAAAACTGGTAAAGGAGGAATTGACCCTTGAAAGAGATTAAACCTGAAAACCTAAAAGCTGGTAGTAATCTGGAAAAAGTACTTGCTTCGGGTCAGTTTGCCTGCACCGGGGAAATTGGTCCAGTTACATATGCATCCTTCGCAAACATCGATAAACATGCTGAAGAAATGCGGGGGAAAGTTGATTCTGTTAACTTTACTGATAACCAGACTGCCGTTGTTCGTCTTTCCAGTTGGGCTGCATCATTGCGCTTACTACAGTTGGGTATGGAACCCAACTTACAGATGGTGTGCCGCGACCGGAACCGTTTAGCTATGCAGAGTGATTTTTTAGGAGCTTATGCTCATGGAATACGAAATGTTCTTTGCTTAACCGGGGATCATCAAGCCTTTGGAAATCACCCCGGGTGTAAAGGTGTGTTTGATCTTGACTCTGTTCAGTTGATTCACATGCTTAAACGGCTACGTGATGATGGTTGTTTTGAATGTGGTGCCGAATGTAAACAACCTCCCAAGTTTTTTATCGGTTGTGCGGAAAACCCCTTTGGGGATCCCTTTGAATTCCGTGCTATTCGGCTAGAAAAGAAGATCGAAGCTGGTGCTGACTTTGTACAGACCCAGT
>CAZZEY010000230.1:0-2865 GCA_964653445.1 uncultured Syntrophaceticus sp.
ACTGGCCGGGTCGACAATTCTGACCGGGTTAGCCATCATGGTTGCCGTTTATTTGAATGGGGTGCAGGGGGCTTATCTTTTGGCTGCATTGATTGCTGTGATCTTATTGATCACTCTTGCTGTTTTTTATTCGATCTTCCCTTCATCCAAAAGAAACTTTTTGCTATTTAAAGCTGCTTCACTTTATATGCTGGCCTCTATGCTGCTGGTGGGTTTGGCAGGATAAAGCTAAACCTTCTTAACCATTATAGTGTTAACCATTTGTTCATCTGCGGTAACCCGCGTATTCCCCACTTGAAAGACAAATGTGGGGAATTTCTGTATCATTGTAACCCTAACCCCCGGGAGAATCCCAAGGGCCATGATCTTATTTAGTGTACTCTTGTTTCCGGTATCGATGCGGGATACAACAGCTTCCTCACCTTTATCCAGTTCAGATAGCAGCATCCCTTCAGGGTTCCACTTTTTTTGTTGACCATGTCTTTTGCCTGCCCCACGCCTGCGGCGTCTAAACCACCTCCAGACTAGGTTTTCCCGCGGCATCTCGAAGCCGCAGTGAGGGCATGTTATTTTGCCGCAGTTTGTCTGTAGTGGGCATGATTCACATCCAGTGGCATTTGTTTCGTTAAACTCATATCCACAAAAACTGCATTTCATTTTATAAACCTCCGAGGGTAACAATTTCTTTAAGGAACTTTTTTTATAAAGTCACACCTGTAATTGTGAGCAGCAGATTGAGCAGAATACCACATAAAAAGGCAAAGGGGAAAACGAAGCCTGCAATAGCCAGTGCGGTTTTCCAGCCTCTCTCTTTTATCATAATGGCAAACTGAGCGATACAGGGCACAAACAGAGTAAGGGTTACCGCGGATACCACCAACTGAGTCCCGGAGAGAGTTGCGCTGCTGTGTAAATCGTAAAGCCCTGCCGCTCCGTAATCTCTGCGAAAGAACCCAAATAAAAAGACCTCTGTAGCCTTAGGGGGGAGCCCTAGTGCATACATCAGTGGTGAGGTAGCAGTGATGATGGCATCAAAGATCCCGGTGATCTGGCCGAGCCAAATGATGACACTTGTCAAAATGAAAAAGGGAATAATCTCCAAAAAGTACCACTGTATGCGTGAAAGTGTCTTTTCTAAGATATTGGAGAGTTTGGGCAATCTCAATGGCGGCAGTTCCATATAAAAGGCAGGCTTGTCTCCAGGCATTAGCTGTGCTGCCAAATAGCCTACCAGCAAGAAGATCATAATCACAACCCCTGCCCAGATCAACAGGGATAATGGGTTTATGGAAAGAAGTGCCAGTATTACTCCCAGCTGTGCAGAACAAGGGATAGCCAGGGCGAGGAGCAGGGTAGCGATTACTCTCTCTCTTTTGGTTTCCAGTGTTCTGCTCACCATGGTAGCCATGGTGTCACAACCAAAGCCCAGTGTTATGGGGATCACTGCTCTACCGTTGAGGCCGATCTTTTTAAAGACGCGGTCCACTAGCAGTGCGAGTCTGGGGAGGTAGCCGGAGTCCTCCAAAATGGAAAAAGCTAAGAAAAAAGTACCCACAATAGGGAGGATGATGGCTACTGCATAGCGCAGGCCCAGTGTGATAATACCATAGTCAAAGGCAATCAGTGTTTGGAGTGAGTGCCAAGGAATCAATTTTGCTGTAATTTGGTTGACCAAGGGATTGATGTAGTTTTCAAAAAGACTTCCTTCAATCAGATCAACCAGTGTGCCGGCACCGAACTGGCCTACGAACTTGTACAATCCAAAGTAAAGAACTACCAGGAGTATAGGGATTCCGGTAATGGGATGGATTGTGATGCGGTCAAGCCATGACTGGAGGCGTGTCCCCTTACTGCTGTCAGTTATTACATCTGAAAGAATTTGATCAGCCTTTTGTCGGCACTGCAAAGTGATCACATAGCGCAGAGGGTCCTTATATTTCGATTTAGTTTGCTGGATGATGGAAAAGATCTGAGGGAAATCTGCCTCCCTTAGTTTGGCCAGCTTGGTTATTTCTTCATCATCCTGGAGCAGGAGTAAAGCGATCATACGCTTCGAAAAGTTATATTTGGCTTTGAGTAGTTTTTCGATATCTTTTAGCGCGTTTTCAATTGTTTGATCATACTGGATTATCGAAGCATCAGGCGACCCGCTTCCTGACATAGTCATACACCATCCTCTTTAGCTGATCAATGCCCCGGTTTTGGGCTGCTGCCGTCCCTACAACAGGTATTTTAAGTGCTCTAGCAAGTGCATCCAGATCGATGGTGCGGCCAATTGCCTCTGCCTCATCCATCATATTGATGGTGAGAATAACAGGCAGTCTTGCTTCCAACAGTTGAAGAGTGAGTGGAAGCATACGCTCCAGGTTTTTGGCATCTACCACATGAACAACTATTTCAGGTTTTTCTGTCAGCAGCAGTGTTCTGGTCACTCTTTCTTCTTCAGTGATGGGAAAGAGTGAATACATCCCTGGGGTATCGATTACCTCATAGACTTCCTGACCAAACTTGCCGCTCCCTCGGGTGACTTCTACAGTGGTCCCCGGGTAATTGGAAACAGTGACATATGTTCCGGTCAGAAGATTGAAGATAACACTTTTTCCAACATTAGGGGTGCCAACCAGAACGAGTTTTTTCTTTCTACGGATTGAAGGAGCTTCAGAGGCTGGCTTTTCCATAATTATCCCCTCTCATTATTGATTTTCACAATCGGCTGGTTTTACGTTGAGTGATAATGAGAATCATTATCACTAACAGAATACTGAATAAATTATTGTTAGTCAACTGCAGTTGGGTATTAATTAATCAATATAATATGCCCATATTAACCAAAATAGCACAGTAAGCTGTAGGATCTTTTCCATG
>CAZZEY010000231.1:0-2852 GCA_964653445.1 uncultured Syntrophaceticus sp.
GGTTCTGGGGTTCCTGTTCCTGGTGCATAAGAGGGATCTACTATATCAATATCTACAGTAACATACAAGGGATGCCCCTTGAGAAAAGGCAAAGTCGATTTCAAGCGTGGCAGAACCTGAAAAGGATAAAAATTAGTATTGGATTTTCCATAAGCAAACTCATCCTTTGTCCCGGACCTGATCCCAAATTGATAGACATTTCCCGGACCTATTAAATCACAAACCCTCCTCATCACTGTAGCATGGGAATAGATCTCCCCCAAATAGTCATTCCTTAAATCAGCATGGGCATCAAAATGCAGCACAACCAGCTCTGGATAGAACCCTAGCATAGACTTAACCACAGGAAGGGTAATCAGGTGCTCCCCTCCTAGAAAAACCGGTAGTTTATCATCTTGGAGCAGTTGATTGGAGAGTTGTTCGATCCGTTCAAAACACTCCTCCAGGTTGCCAAAAGGTAATAAAAGATCTCCCCCATCATAAAATGGACAATCAGCCAGGTCCAAATTAAGATAGGGGCTGAATTCCTCCAACCCCTCTGAAGCACTGCGGACAGCTTGGGGACCTTGGCGAGATCCGGCCCGAAAACTGGATGTTAAATCCATGGGTATTCCTGTCAATACAAGTTTTGCATCCCGATAACTGTCCTTTGCTGCTAGGTATGACCAGTCACGCACACAGAGATCAAAGCTTTTCACAAAGTGTGCCCCCCTGCAGTATAAGCTTCTGTACGAAATTGGGCAGCTGAAAAGCAGCCTGGTGTACACCGGCATTATAATAACGAAGCTGTTCTGCCAATCCGCACTCCCTGGGAGGAAGCATCGGGTCATAGCACTTAGAACCGATGGTAAAGCTCCACATCCCGCTGGGATAGGTGGGAACTGGAGTCAGGTACAGTCTGGTAATCGGGAAACAGCTGCTAATCGCATTGTAGACCCTTTGTATAAGTTCCTGATTCACAAAAGGAGATTCGGTCTGGGCGGCAAATAGGCCATCAGACCGCAGTGCAGCCCCAATTGACTGATAGAATTCCCCGCTGAATAAACGCCCAGCCTGTCCAATGGGTTCAGGTGAATCCACCAGGATCACATCATACTCATCTTTTTTCTGCTGGAGAAAGGCTACCCCATCCTCAAAATGCATATTTAACCGCGGATCACCAAAAGCACAGGATACCTCTGGCAAAAACTCCCTGCTCACCTCAACAACCCGGCGGTCAATCTCCACTAATGTAACACTCTCTACCTGAGGATGGCGCAGCACTTCCCGTACTGTCCCCCCATCCCCACCACCGATCACCAATACATCACGAGGATTGGGATGTGTATGTAATGGAACATGGGCCAGCATCTCATGGTAGGTGAATTCATCACCGATGGTAAGCTGTACCATGCCATCCAGCACCAACATACGCCCATACTGTTTGGTATCCAGCACTGCTATCTCCTGAAAAGGTGTTAGTTCACGATGCAGTGTCTGCAGTACTTTACAGGTTATTCCCAAACCAGGTGTCTGTTTTTCCGTAAACCATAACTCCATATTTTTTCTGCTCCTTTTACTTGACTAGCTCCTGTTTAACTAATATTTCACTAGAACCAAAAACTTATTTATACCAGAGTGGTATTCCGGCAAAAACACAACCACACTGTTCTACACGGTGTTCAACACTAACCGTTTTGATCTCCACCAACTCTTTATCCCGGTACTGGAATGCCTCAATTACCATCTGTTTTACCTGGTCTTCAGCTTCAAGTCTGCTGCAGTGCCCTGAATACTCCATAATGACACCATATTCATTATTTTGTGGCCCGATCCCCACTGCGACAGCAGCTGCTATCAGTGTCCCAGGTTCTGAACTGCATAAACCCGCATAGGCTATGGGCAGCAAAGAACCAGGTGGTATCTCCAGTTTTTCAACGTACTCAGCACCGGGAGGTAGAATGCTGCTGACCCTGATCAAATTGACATTACCCACTCCTGCTTTAAGAAGTGCCCTGTCAAAAGCGGTAAGCTCTGTTTTTCCCTCTGCTGCTGCAAAAACAAGTGAAAATAATTGTGGTGTTGGCATCATATCTAGTTTCCCCCCATTTCCTCGCTAATAGTATAAAAACTAGAGAGATTATAGCAGCAAATAAGTTCCCGGTCAATTTAAAAAAACAGCATTTATCCCCGATTATTTTTACTTTTCATCAAATTATAGCACATAAATTTGTAAACCTGATACCTGGCATCATGAGGGGACAGTCTCCCTGGTTGGTCTTAATCTGACTGTTTGCCCCTAAAAGTGCCTGTCATCTTTTTATTCAAAATAAAGCAATAAAGCAAGCCTGGCACCGCTAAAGCTGCACTGTCAGCTTCTTTCCGTATTGGATAGTCCGTCTGAGGCATGAGCCCTGCCTTATGCTCCTTTTTAAAAATGAAAGCGGTTCTCCCATAGTGCAGGAAGAACCGCCTGGTGTCACATATTTTCTGTCTCCTTTCCGCAATGGGAGGCATATCAGTTACCCGATATACCCTATCGGTCTAAAGACCATTAAGACCTTACAGACTCGGAGCATTTTATTTTTAACTTCGGTTTAGCCATTTACGTAGAATTCTAATAAATAATACATATATTACTGCTAAAACTAATATTATTACAATTTGTCCAATACTGTCAGGCATATGCTCTAAACCGTTCGCGCGGGGGTACGGTTCTCCCGCGCGGTTTTCGCGCGGCGGAACCGTCTCGGTGATCGGTCGTGAGAGATGTGATAAAATAGCAGTTGAAGTAAAATCTAATATTATTTAAAGGAGCAGTACTGATGAAACTTGTTTATCAGGGTAAAACAAAGGATGTCTTTGCTTTGGAA
>CAZZEY010000232.1:0-2845 GCA_964653445.1 uncultured Syntrophaceticus sp.
ATGAACTGAACATAGTGTCCTGTGCTCTGGCCAAACAGTATGGTGTTCCTCAAACGATCGCCAGGATTAGAAATCCGGAATATGTGGAGATCGACCGGTGTATTTCTCTGTCTAAATTGGGTGTGGATATGATCATCAACCCAGAAAGAATTACTGCTCTGGAAATCGCCAAATTACTGGCCAACCCGGAGTTCAGGGATATTGAGTATTTTGCCAACGGACAGATCCAGATGGCAGAGCTGAAAATCGATGAGAATTTTCCCATGCAGGGGCAAAGGATCCACCAGTATGATTCACCAGGGCAGTTTTTGATCGTAGCTGTTATTCGTGATGGCCGTTTGATTATACCCAGTGGAGATGATGTCATTCACCCCGGGGATCTGGTATTTATCATGGCCCGCACCAAAGATATGCGGGATGTTGAGAGGCTTTTTTTAACAAAGAAGAAACAGGTAATCGAATATGTGGTGATCCTGGGTGGGGAACTGATCGGCTATTACCTGGCTCAGGAGCTGGAGAAGAAGAATTATATTGTCAAGGTAATTGAGAAGGACAGGATAAAGTGCCGGGAGATCGACAGCAGTTTAGAAAAAACACTGGTGATCAATGGGGATGGAACAGATATTGATTTATTAATGGAGGAGAATATCGGCCAGGCTGATGCCTTTGTGGCAGTGACAGATGATGATAAATTAAATCTGTTGGTTTGTCTTATTGCAAAAGAACTGGGTGCCAGAAAAACCTTTGTGCAGATCCGCCGTTCTGACCTGATTCCGTTGATCGATCATGTAAATGTGGATAAAGTCATCAGTCCCAGGATGTTTACAGCAGGATCAATTTTGCGCTTTATTCGGAGGGGGGAGGTTTCTTCTGTCACACTGCTGGGGGATAGTGACGCTGAGATGATCGAATTGGCCATTCCAGAGGATGCTCCTGTGGTAAATAAAGTCTTGAAACAGATTAAGCTGCCCAAAGGCACACTTGTAGGAGCTATTATGAGGGATAAACAGGTTATTATTCCCAGCGGGGATGATATCATTAAGACCGGGGATCGCCTGACTCTGTTCACTCTTCCGGAAAACATCCCCAGAATCGGAGCTTTTTTTGAACCGCGGAGGATTATCAAGAGATGAATATACGCCTGATTGTCAACTTGATGGGGAAGGCCCTGGTTTTGCTCGGCCTGTTTATGATTTTGCCGCTGCTGTGGGCGATTTATGATCAGGGGCCTGACAGAGCAGCTTTTATTGTTTCTATTCTGATTACATTGTCCTGTGGTTTGCTGATTATGTGGTTGGTGCCGGAAAAGGGAGAGATACGCTACAGGGAAAGTTTCGTCATAGTCACTGTGGGGTGGCTCTTGGTTTCACTTTTTGGGTCACTGCCTTTTCTTTTATCTGGTGTATGCACCAGTTTCTCTGATGCTTTTTTTGAATCAGTTTCAGGGTTTACCACTACAGGGGCGACTATTTTTACTGATGTGGAGATACTCCCTAGAGGTATTCTTTTTTGGCGAAGCCTCACCCTCTGGTTAGGGGGGATGGGGATTATTGTTTTTATGGTTGCTCTTTTGTCACAACTAGGGGTAGGAGCCAATCGCATTTTTCGTGCAGAGATCCCCGGGATCGCAACCAAAATATTGCCCAGGATCAGTGAGACTGCCCGGATTCTCTGGGTTACCTATGTGGTGTTAACCGTTTTGGAAACAGGTTTGTTGTGTTTGTTGGGAATGCCTTTTTTTGATGCTCTCTGCCATTCATTTGGTACTGTGGCCACAGGTGGAGTTGCCATAAGAAATGGGAGCATTGGTGCTTATCCTCAAGCATCCATCCAATGGGTGATCATTTTTTTTATGTTTTTATCTGGTGTAAATTTTGCACTCTATTATCAGGCCTTGCGCGGCCGTACTCTAAAAGCATTTTGGCGGAATGAGGAGTTTCGTTTATATGCCGTAATTGTTTTGGTGGCAACTCTTGTAATCGCTGGCAGCACACGTCACCTATTCAGCGGTGGGGAAGAGCTGATCAGGACATCTCTATTTCAGGTGGTTTCCATTATGAACACCACCGGTTATACTACAACTGATATAAATGTATGGCCATATATGGCTCAGGCGATTTTAGTTATTTTGATGTTTACCGGGGCTTGTTCAGGGTCCACTAGTGGTTCCATCAAAATAGGGAGGATTTTAGTTCTGCTGAAGCAGGGGGTTGTGGAGATCAGGAAGTTAATTCATCCCCGTGCGGTTATATCTCCCAAAATACAAGGCAAAACTATTTCTTTGGAACCTGTTAATAATATCCAGCAATTCTTCTTTTTATTTATTATCATCTTTGCCATATCAGGTATTATTATGACTGCTATGGGGCTCGACCTGACCAGTGCTTTTACTTCTGTTGCTGCATCACTCACTAATGTGGGGACCGGTCCGGGAGCAGCAGGGTCTGCAATTACCTATGCTGACCTGCCATACCAGGGGAAATTTTTTCTCAGTTTCTTGATGCTATTGGGGCGTTTGGAGATTTACACAGTGTTTGTAATTTTTTCGCCGAGTTTGTGGGAATAGATTTATTTTGAAGGAGATCCACATTTAATCTAGAATATATATAAAATGAGGTTTGGCAGAGAAGTAGTGCATATTAACAATATGCTCTGTTTCTTTGGGGCACGCTCGTGGGGCCAGGTTCCATTTGACACTGGCTACTGATTAAGCAAATATTGATTTAGAAAAATTTCATTATTGTGTGTTTTTTAAGTATTTTAAGCTGCAGCAATATCTCCAATAAACTGCAGGGAAGAATTTTTTTGGTATGATTATTGCATAATATATGATAATACTATAAAC
>CAZZEY010000233.1:0-2826 GCA_964653445.1 uncultured Syntrophaceticus sp.
GCTACATCTGCAATATTATGACTCAGCCCGGGGAGACCTCGGATTTTAAGGCTTCTGATCACCTGGCTGCAATTTATAATCATCTGGGACAGGGCTGTTTGGATTATATACTCCTTAATACAACGAAGGTTCCTCAGTCTAGTTTAGAAAAATATGCCAGAGAAAAGGCAGTGCCTGTGGCTGTTGACCAGCGTACCCTGCAGAGAATGGGGGTCAAAGTTTTTCGAGCAGATTTATTAAATGAGCATGAACTGGTGCGCCATGACCCGGAAAAACTTGCCCGGGCGGTGCTTTCTTTAATAAATAAAGGGTGGTAGCAATGTCGTTTTCTATGCAGGTTAAGGGCGAGGTTGCTCGTCTGCCTATTGAGCAGCAGTGCTGTAAGCGGGCTGAACTAGCAGCTTTGGCGCTGGTGTTGGGTGTTATTCGCATTGGTAAGAAAAAGGTACTGGTAATGGATACAGAGGCTGCAGTTGTGGCTCGGCGCATTTTTTTGCTTTCCAAGAGCCTGGGGTGGAATGGGTTGATTACAGTCAATCGCTACTCCCGCCCCCGCCGCCGCCGTCTGTTTAATGTACAGATTCCACTGGTGAAGAAGCACAATTATTTGCTTCAGGATTTGGGGCTTGTTGATGGGGAGCAGGTCTTGATGGATACCCTTAATCCAGCTATCCTGGAAAAGAATTGCTGTAAGAAGTCATTCTTGAGAGGATGCTTTTTAGGCAGTGGTTTTGTGGGGAACCCCAATAATGCCTACCATTTGGGACTGTCATTCAAGACCCCGGAAGGAGCCAGAGAAGCAGTGGGAGCTCTTGCTTCGTTTGGTGTGAACCCAAATACCAGGGAGCATAGAGATGGGTATGAAGTTTATCTTAAAGGGGCAGAGCAGTTGGTGGAGGTTTTGCGTATTATAGGAGCCAATCAAGCTGTCCTTCAAGTGGAAAACTGCCGGGTGCTGAAGGATATGCGCAATCAGGTTAACAGACTGGTGAACTGTGAAACCGCCAATTTGGGGAAAGCGGTTGAGGCGGGTCTGAAACAGGCTGCTGTTATAGAAGAGATTGAATCAACGGCTGGTCTGGGTGTTCTGCGGCCTCACCTGCGGGAACTGGCTGAACTTCGTCTGCTTTACCCGGAGGCGAGCCTTGCAGATCTTGGTAAACTCCTTACACCTTCTTTGAGCAAATCTGGTGTCCAGCACCGCTTTCGGGAAATATTCCGGATTGCTGACCAACTGCGGAAAAAACAAAAACAGGATTAAGGTAGTTTAGACAGTCACAGTGAAACTAAAATACATATCTTAAATTAAGGGGAAGAAGGAATCTGTTCGATGAAAAGAGAATTATAACTGTGATAAAGGTTGGGGGGTATTGTGATGCGCTTGAGTTATGGCATGAAACTGGAACAGACGCAAAAGTTAATTATGACACCAGAACTGCGCCAGGCGATCATGGTGCTTCAGCTGTCATCGATGGATTTAGCCCAGTATATAGAAAACGTTCTCCTTGAAAATCCTGTTCTTGAAGTGTCTGAAGAAGAAGCTGAAGAAAAGCCGCCATCTGAAACACAAAAAGATGATTTTACACAGGAGTGGTGTGATTATCTCACTGAGTGTGGTCAGATTGACCGTTCCTTTGACCGGGCTTGGGCGGAGCATGAGGAGAAAGAACAGTACAATCTCGAACATTTTGTTCCCCAAGTCCCCACTTTGCAAGACCACCTGTACGTCCAACTGCGCCTTGTACTATCCAAACCCAAAGACCTGAAAATCGGAGAGTTTCTTATCGGTAATATCAATGACCGCGGTTATTTAAACATCAGCCTGGAAGATGCCCGGCTGGTGTCAGGATATCCACAGAAGGATATTGAGCGGATTTTAAAAATTATACAGACACTGGATCCTCCTGGGGTAGGTGCCCGCAATCTAAAAGAATGTCTAATCATTCAACTGGATCAGCGCGGCCAGCGTAATCCTATCTTAGATAAGATTATTAATTACCACTTGGATGATATTGCTAACGGAAATCTGCTAAAGATCGCCTCAAACATGAGCCTTACCGTACAGGAAGTGCAGCAGCAGGCGGATCTGATTAAATCGTTAGACCCCATACCAGGGCGTAATTTTGCCCGCCCAGATGAAAACCGTTATATTACCCCAGATGTAGTGATTGAAAAGGTAAATGACGACTATGTTATCATTGTTAATGATATAGCAGTGCCCCGCCTTATGATTAACAGCAATTATAAACTGCTTATCAATCAGAAAAACTCCTGTGATTCCGGGACCGTTGAGTTTATACAGAATAAGATGAAATCTGCTCTCTGGCTGATCCGCAGTATTGAGCAGAGAAGACTTACTCTTTATCGGGTAGTGCAGTGTATAGTGGACTATCAGAGGGATTTCCTGGATAAAGGCATAAAATACCTCAAACCACTTAATCTCAAAGATATCGCTGATATAGCTGAACTGCATGAATCCACAGTGAGCAGAGCCATTGCCAATAAGTACATCCAAACTCCACAGGGGCTGTATGATCTCAAGTTCTTCTTTTCCAGTGGGGTGGAAAATGTCGCTGCAGGTAAGATGGTGGCTACTGAAACCATCAAACAATTTATCAAAGAATTGGTGGATGGTGAGGATCCTTATAAACCTTATAGTGATCAACAGATCTGTGAATTGCTGAAATCCAAGGGAATTAATATTGCCCGTAGGACCGTGGCCAAATACAGGAAAGAGATTAGTATCCCTCCTGTGCGTCAGCGAAAACGCTACCGCTAGTAGAATAAACAAAGACAAAATCCAAAGGCGCTGTTATGCGCCTTTTT
>CAZZEY010000234.1:0-2806 GCA_964653445.1 uncultured Syntrophaceticus sp.
CTGTATCTCCCTTGTTTATCTCATAGGGCATAATTCTATACATTAGGTGTTCTATCTGATCTATAGCCTCTAATTTCCCATAATTCTTTTTGATTAGCTGGATAAAAACACGCCATGACATACCCCGGGGTTTAACTTTTCTGAGCTTCTTAATAAAGTCCAGATAATCGGATTGAGGTGGTTCAAAAATAAGGATATTAAAATCATATCCCAGTTCATTGAGAATTTTCTGGTGCATAATACCATAGTAACCCGCCCGGCAGGGGCCAACCCCACCAGTGGAAATGGCCATTTCCGCACCCATCTCAATGGTCTCCAAAAAGGTGCCCATCAGCACCTTAAAGGGGATACAAGCAAATTCGGGAGAATACCGAACACCCAGGTCTATTGTGTGTTTACTGGGTTCCGGTGGCACCACTGCCTCATACCCCAATTCATTAATCAGCATTTTAAATGCAACATATGAATATCCCATATGAGGAAATGTCAATTTCACCCCTGCACTCTACTCCTTTTCAACATATCTATAAATGCTTCCAGACGGGTATCCACACCGCCTGATCCTGTCTCTTCATCAATGGAGACAGTTAGAAAAGGCATCTGGCCATGCTGGTGGGCTTCAATCTCCATAAACCTGTCCAGCATAGCATCAGGGCCGCAGATAAAAGCAGTTATATGGATAATCCCATCTACTCTCTTCCTGTTCATATAATAATAAGCTGCATGCATAGCACGGTTAGAATAATGCCAGAACATTTGCTTGGGCATATTTTTCGCCTCTTTTAGCAGACTTCTGGGTGCAACCATTTCGGTGGTAACAACACCAGCACCCAGCTTATTTAGCTTTTTGATAAGATCCATATTAACAAAACTATCATAGACAAGATAAGGGTAACCCAGTACAGCAATTGTTAGTGCTTGATCACTATTACTATTGTCTATCTTGCCGCCTTTTTCCATATACTCCAAAGCCTCATCAGCAAGCATTCCTCCAAGCATCAAGTTCCTATAGCGTCTCAATGCCTTCCAAGCAAGCATATAAGCCCTGGTTACCTTGGAAAAACCAGCTCCAAACCTTTCACCCAATGCCTGAGCAATACGGAAAAGTTCAAAACAGCTTTGGGAAAGATCGATTCTGGTATCCAAAACCTCTGGCAGGCTGCTGATCGAAGCCTGCAGCAGATCAGGAAGTGCCAAAAACTTCGGACAGAATGTCTCGGTGTAAAATTTTCGCACCTTAACCAGGCGCGGCACAAAAAGCAGATCTACCTTGTCTTTGATATCCATAACATGCCCGTGATACAGTTTGATAGGAATACAGGCATCTGTTACAGCTTCTGCCACTCCATCATTAAGAACCTTTTGAGTAGTGGGTGAAGATGTCACTACATCCAATCCTAATTCCTCAAAAAAAGTTTTCCACCAGGGATAATAAGAATAATAGGCCAGATACCGAGGTATTCCCACTCTGACCGACATTTAACACTAACCTCCTCAGCTGTCTTGCGAATTTGCTACTACACCTTTTAGCCAGATGTTCAGCAATTGTTCTAAAGCCTCTTCTTCATCCAATATCTCCTGCTCCGGCGCGATTTGCTTCCATACAACATATCCCCAAAGGGAAGAGATCAACGAAATGACCATCAGGTTCGCATCAAAACGCCGGAATTCCCCCATATTTTTTTGTTTCTCGATGGACTGACTAAGGAGATCTAGAATAGGCTTAGCAATTCTGTCAACAATAATTTCTTGAACTTCTGTATGAAATTGGGCCTCGTAAAATAGCATTTTCAGCAAAGGAAGCTGCTGCTGAATAGCATTCAACTGTTCCTTAATAACATGCACTAAGGTACGAGCATCCCCTTTTTCGATCAACTCCGCTAGATAGGTCATAATCTGTGGTTTCTGAAAACTAGTGACAGCACTGATCAGAATCCCCTGAAGGATCCCCTTTTTCGTGCCGAAATGGCGAAAAATGGTGCCCTCCGCCACACCTGCCTCCTGAGCGATTTCGCTGGTGGTGGCTCCTTCAAACCCTTTTTCCGAAAAAACCTTGATAGCAGCGTTGATAATTTTCTGTTGGGTACTGCTCAACTCAGACACTATTTCTACGCAGCCTCCAAGCTTTATAAAATGAGAGTGATTGCTCACTCTCACATTATAGTTAAATGCAGGTTATACTGTCAACAAAAATGTGATTTACTATACATTACATATTTATTGTACGTTTTTTGAACAGTTGAACACAGCCAGAATTATAGTTAACAAATTTCAAAACATATTGTATAAAAACCACATGTTTACACAAAACAGCCCTCCATTGGGTTCATTTGCCAGACTAAAATATGACATCTTACCTAAAATAAACACAGGAGGTGCACAAAATGATACAGGATCCATTTTTCATAAACACCGACTTAAAGTTTCTTGCTTTGGATAGCAGTGATAAAGAAGTGTTAGAAGAAGCATCCATGGATTATTTGAGACTTCCCGATCTATAGTTTGCATTAATTGACAAATAGCTTGGCATTATTAACCGCAATCAACATTTGAAAAGAGGGCGCAAATGACCGGTGCAGCACACCTGATGGTTGGTTCAGCAATATATGCTTTAACAGGGAATAAAATAATTGGGCCAGTACTCGCAGTGATCTCGCACTTCACCCTGGACGCCATCCCCCATTATGACAGCCCAGCCTGGAATATTCCTCTGGGGTTCCTGGCTGTTATCTTTCTTTATCACATAGTTAAAACAAAAAAGGATCCCTTTCTACTGGTTTGTGCCCTTTGCGGTATGCTGCCTGAT
>CAZZEY010000235.1:0-2802 GCA_964653445.1 uncultured Syntrophaceticus sp.
AAAAATGTTGCTGATCGACCCTAAAATGGTAGAATTAACCACCTATAATGGGATTCCTCATCTATTGGCTCCGGTTGTCACTGAACCCAAAAAAGCGTCTGCTGCGCTCAGATGGGTCATTAAGGAGATGGAATCACGCTATGAACTATTTTCCAACCTTGGTGTACGGGATATTATCAGATACAATGCCCAACTCAGCCTCCAAAACTCACAGGAACAGCCTCTGCCATATATTATTGTGGTGATTGATGAGTTATCTGATTTAATGATCATTTCACCTGTTGATGTGGAAGATGCTATTTGCAGATTAGCCCAGATGGCTAGAGCTGCGGGAATTCATTTGATCATCGCTACACAACGTCCTTCTGTTGATGTAATCACAGGTGTGATTAAGGCAAATATTCCTTCACGTATTGCTTTTGCAGTGTCATCCCAGATTGATTCAAGAACAATTCTAGATATGAATGGCGCGGAAAAGCTGCTGGGAAGGGGTGATATGCTTTTTATGCCTGTAGGTGCAATTAAACCGATCCGTATTCAGGGAGCATTGGTCACCGAAGGGGAAGTGGAGGAAATTGTTAATTATCTTGTCAAAGAAGGGGTTCCATCATATGTTGCCGAATTTCCTGTACAGCAGGAAGAAGACCAGAAAGAGGTTGATCATGGGGATGAACTATTTCATGATGCAGCCAAACTGGTAATCGAAATGGGACATGCATCATCATCTTTACTCCAGAGGCGTCTGCGAGTCGGTTATGCCAGGGCGGCCCGGCTCATTGATATCCTGGAGGCAAAGGGTATAGTAGGTCCCTTTGAGGGATCGAAACCGAGAGAGGTATTAATGACACCTGAACAGTTTCACAGATATTTTGAAAAATAATAAAGATTGAAATCTTATGATGAAATAGTTATGATATTAGCAAGCAAATATTAAAAAATTTGCAGCATTTGTTTAGATATGGGGAGTTCCAGATGGCCCATCTGACAAAAAGGGAAAAAGAAATACTTTCCTACCTAAAAAAGGATCCTACAATCTCTCAGGAGGAACTGGCAAAAAAATTGTGTATTACCAGGTCCGCTGCAGCTGTACACATCTCTAATCTCATGCGCAAAGGATTTATTTTGGGTAGGGGTTATATTCTTGATGAAAGATCAGGAATAGTTGTTGCTGGTAATGCCTGGTTAGAGATAAGTGGACAGGTGGAAGATTCATCTATTGACATTTCATGTGGAGGTATGGGGTTTTTAATTGCTGCAGAACTGGCCAGTTACCAACTGACACCAACACTATTCACTGCATTGGGACAGGATGAGGTGGGGGATCACATTTATCAGCAGCTGTTGGATAAAGGGGTTAATGTACAGCACATTATCCGCTCACACAGTTATTCCACACCCAAGAGCTTATCTGTTATGAACGGGGAGGAGCAGATTTTTCAGTTATCTGCTGCTGTAAATGGATATAATTTTAGCAGGGATGATAAAAGAAACTGGGATCATCTTTTGCAATCAGCAAAGATTCTTCTGATTGATAGTTCTATGGAACAATTACTGGATGGGCTGTTTGAACAAATCGAAGAATATGATCTTATTACATCGGTGATCGGTTCTTCACTCACCTGGTATCGGGAGAAGGGTTTTTTTAGATTACCTCAAGTTTTTTTGGTCTGCTATGAACAAGATTTAAGAAGTTTTGCTGGAGGTTTTCAACCAGGACTGCCAGAGACATATTTTCCTGTTTGTCGAAAAATAGTTGCTCAAGGGCTCGCTGCGCTGGTTGTTGTTTTCCAACAGCAGGGAGTAGTGCTTGCTACTAATAAAGAGACAGTTTTTCTTCCTGTTTCCCCCCTCAAAGGGACAGGAAATGTTTTGAGTATTACTGCTGGGATTGCAGGAGGACTGGCAGCTGGTTATGGATTTCGTCAGGCTATACGACGTGCTATGGGAAAAACTAATTGACTTGAGGGGGTTGTTATGAAGATAGGAGAAAGTTTGCGAGCAGAACGAGAGAATAGGGGACTTACTCTATTTGATGTTGAAGAGAAAACAAAAATCAGGGTAAAATACCTGCAGGCCCTGGAGGAAGAGAATTTTGAGGAAATACCTGGCGAGGCTTATCGCTTAGGTTTTTTGCGCAATTACGCTCGCTTTCTTGGTCTTGATCCTGAACCTATCCTTGATCTATATAAAACACAAATAGATGAGTCCGATTCTTCGGAGCCGGTAATCGAAAAAACAGCAGCGGTAGAACCCAAGTCAGCTCCTGTCAGCGGCAGGACAGTACTTGGTTTTGCAATCATTGCAGTTATCATATTTACCGGGGCATTTTTCTTTTTCAGTTCCAGAGGGGAAAACCCACCTATACAAGAGCAGGATCCACCAGCACTAGAGGAAAACGAACATGAACAAACAGAACCGGAACAACCTGACCAAGCACCCCAACTGGATACTATAACCCTGGATATAGTGGGTAAACAGCAGTGTTGGGCAGAGGTTAACGTTGACGGCAGTGTTGAGTTCAGCGGCCATATCTATCCTGGAGATACAAAGACCTTTGAGGCAGACGAGTCCATACAGATCAGATTAGGAAATGCCGGTGGGGTTGACCTGATATATAACGGTGAAAAAGAGCCATCTGCCGGTAAAACCGGTGAAGTGGTCAATAAGGAATATAGGAAAAGCTCTTAATTGTTTGAGATAAAAATGACTTGTAGAAAGGCATATACTATATGAAAATTATCAGTTTAATTAGTCTTGGATGTCCAAAAAATCTTGTTGACAGTGAAACTGTTCTCGGCGTTT
>CAZZEY010000236.1:0-2798 GCA_964653445.1 uncultured Syntrophaceticus sp.
ATTCGCACCCTGTCTGCGATTTTTTTGTTGTTAGTGACAACCATGCCGCCATCCCCAAAACCGCCTAGATTTTTGGTGGGGAAAAAGCTAATACAACCCACATCACCAATACCACCGCCGGGTCGGCCCTGGTATTCACACCCTAATGCCTGAGCAGCATCCTCAATAACCTTTAAACCGTGCTTATCAGCGATTTCCATGATCCTGCCCATATCCGCGGCTTGACCGAACAGGTGTACAGGAAGGATCGCTTTAGTACCGGATGTGATCTTTTCTTCAATCAGATCAGGGTCGATATTATAGGTTTTTGGATCAATATCAACAAAAACCGGAGTTGCACCTGCGCGGACAATGGACCCTGCGGTGGCAAAAAAGGTAAATGGAGTGGTGATCACCTCATCACCCGGTTCAACACCACAAGCCAGGAGAGCGAGGTAAAGGGCATCACTGCCGTTGGCCACACCTATCCCATACTGGGCACCGCAAACTTTAGCTATTTCATTCTCTAATGCTTTAACATTTTCCCCAAGTATAAATTGGCCACTAGAGATAATATCCTCCAGAACAGCATATAAATCACTGCGCAAAACTGCATTCTGGCGTTTCAAATCAAAGCTGGGAATAGCAGTTTTGTTTGGTTTATCATTTTCCAATGGAAAAATCAACTCCTCTTCAGGGACAGGACGCACAACACGGGCTGGGGCCCCCATCAAAAGCTGGTAAGGAGGAGCATCTTTAGTAACGATGCTCCCCGCAGCTATAAATGCTTCCTCTCCAACAGTAACACCAGGAAGGAGGGTTACCCCTCCCCCTACCCGGCAGCCTTTTTTAAAAGTAGGGCCGCGGCGGCTGACAAAGCGCTTTTCCGTCCGGCCCATATAGTTGTCATTGGTTGTGGTTACCATAGGAGCAATAAATACTCTTTCCCCTATTTCTGTAGAAGCGGTTATATATGCTCCGGTCTGGATTTTGGTAAACTCCCCAATCTCGACATCGTTCTCCATTACAACCCGCTGCCCCACAAGCACAGCTTCTCCAAGTTTGCAGTTTTCTCTTACAGATGAGTTATCCCCCAGGAAACAGGAATCGTTAATCTCGGTACCGGTATAAACCACAACACCTGTACCGATAGTACAGTGACTGCCGATAATAAGAGGTGTAAAATCCTGCTCCCTTTTAACTGTACTGGTTGCAGCAGGAACGGGATTTCGCCCCAGGACAGAGCCATCACCTATGATAGTTCCGGCACCTACCCTTGTTCCCGTGTGGATGACCACATGATGCCCTATTTTTACACCCTGTTCCAGGATAACATCATCTTCGATCACAGTGTACTCTCCGATGGAGCAGTCAGGGCTTACCTTCGCATTCTGATGGATTGACGCTGTCTTTGCAATCATTGTTCACCATACTCCATTATATTTTATATCTTAACGATTTTCTCCCGGTTGTTTTTCACATTTTTGGTGGCATTGCGGGTATCTACCACCAGTTTTGCGTTTTCTACGATCCATTCATAATCCAGGCAGGAATGGTCTGTTGCAATCAAGACACAGTCTGCTTCCTGCAGTTTTTCAGCAGTCAGTTCCACATTATCCATTGCCCAATCATAAGGCTCAACAGCCTTGAGGGCTGGCACATAAGGGTCGTGATAGGATACAACTGCATGCTCCTTCTTTAACAGATCAATGATCTTGAGGGCCGGGGACTCCCGGACATCGCTGATATCCTTTTTATAAGCGACACCCAGCACAAGGACATTTGCTCCATTCAAACACTTGGCCGTCTTATTGAGAGCACGGGAAGTCACATCTATCACATGATAAGTGGCCTGAATATTAACCTCCCCTGCCAATTCGATAAACCGGGTATGGAAGTCAAACTGGCGTGCCCTCCAGGTAAGGTAGAATGGGTCGATAGGTATGCAGTGCCCACCCACACCCGGGCCTGGGTAAAAGGTCTGAATACCGAAGGGTTTTGTTCCGGCAGCATCCACAACCTCCCAGACATCAAGCCCCATCCGGTCGCAGAGCAGCATTATTTCATTTACCAATGCTATATTGATGGCCCGGTAGGTGTTTTCAAATACCTTGGTCATCTCAGCAACAGATGGACTGGAAACAGGTACCACATTGATAATTGTCTGTTCGTAAAAGGCCTGCGCCACAGTTAAACAAGCAGGTGTCACTCCTCCAACAACCTTTGAAGTGTTTTTTGTGGTATAGCGTTTATTCCCAGGGTCTACACGCTCTGGTGAAAATGCCAGGAAGAAGTCTTCCCCTACTTTCAGCCCGCTTTTCTCCAAAATAGGTAAGATAACATCTTCTGTGGTACCAGGGTAGGTGGTACTCTCCAAAGTCACCAAATGCCCCCGCCGCAGTCGTGGCGCTATCTCCCCACATACATTTTCGATATAGGAAATATCGGGGTCAAAGTTGATTGTGAGTGGTGTCGGTACACAAATAACGATCACATCAGCTTCTTTTAAACAGTCAAAACTGGTGCTGGCAGTAAGCAGCCCTTTATCAACGATTTCTTTGAGCTCATCATCTTTAACATCACCGATATAGTTTTCTCCACGGTTAATCATGCCAACCCGTTCAGGGTTCTGATCCACACCAAGCACCCGAAAACCAACTTTTGCTTTCTCCACAGCCAAAGGCAGGCCTACATAACCAAGGCCGATCACTGCAACAGCAGCGGTCCTATTTTGGATTTTTTCTTTGAGCTGTGAAACAATAGTATCAGAATTTTTCTTTTCTGTTGACATATAAATGCCTCCTAATTTAGTTGAATAT
>CAZZEY010000237.1:0-2798 GCA_964653445.1 uncultured Syntrophaceticus sp.
GGAAATAAATATAGTAGTCCTGTGGCGGCTGCGCTGTTGACCTTTCATTGGGTGCCCCAAAAAAGAGGTATCCGGTTCTGGTAACCTTCTTTTCTTGCCATACAAGATCATACTCCCAAATAGAAACCCCAGAAACATAGGTCTCATCAGAACACTGCATCACCCGGCGCAAAAGCGCAAAATAGTACTGGTCTAGCATGTAGTCGCTCAGGTCCTCAGCCCGCTCGGCAATCAAAACATCCGGGTCCTCCCCACCCTCCACCTCGATAAAGTACTGATGGTTTTCTTTGTTATAACCAATGAATTTCCCACTAGTGAGCCGACGCATCTCCTCCAGAAGAGTATTAATTGTAATCACCAGGAAGTCCGAATTCTGTTCTGGTAGTCCAGGAATAAGCAGGCCTATCCCCTCTTTGATCTCTTCAGGTGCCAAACCCATTCTGACATTGATTTCACCTGTAGTAAGGCGGTGGACACTCAAAGCGCTAAGGATCCTCAGACTGCTCTCTCTGGAGACAGGATTTTGAACCCCTGTGCGGAGCTTTTCCTCAACAACATTTGCGGCATCGATCACCCTTTTTACATCAGGATCTGTCCTTAAAGCGGGGTTATCCTTAATAAAGCTCCAATATGAATCAAAAGAAACCAGGCCGGGGTCATCATCCGGCACATCTTGGTCCAACAACTTCCTGATGTGCAGGCTGATCGTTTTTAAGATCTCTCTCTTTTCCGCAATATAGACCCTTTCAAAAACCTCAAGGTAAGCCGGGTGCACTGGGTATAGACTGACAAATTCGTGTATATTAGCTGCCATACGCTCAAAAAAGCCTGTAAATTTCTCAAGATGCCGCTTAATCATAGCGCGCTGTGTTTCACTTTTCTTAAGCAACCTCTGCTCTACAACATAAGCCACGTCCTCCCTGGCAATCTTCACCTGTTCAAAACGGTCTCGCACACGGCGCAGCGATTCGGCAACAAACTGAAACTTGGGGTTATCGAAGAGTGATTCCTGCACCCCTGCTACCACACGGATACGGGTACTTTTACACACCTCCGCAAGTTCACGCAGAAAGCCTAAATCAAGTACCAAGTTGAAATCCTTTCTGCTGTGCAGGTAATCCAGCAGTTCGTCTATAGCAATGAGTAACCCCTGCTCTGGATAAACCGAATGAAAGGCCTCCATCATCTCATAAAGACAATCTTTGTTGTTGGTAATCTCTGAGGCCGGGGGAAAGCGGTACTCCACGCCGATTCTCGCTAGGAAACGCTCTAGATTAGAGCAGATAATGGAGCGAAGGTCATTGGTAACGGCCCCGATCTCCAGTCTGAGTACCCGAAACTGCCCGGCAATATCATGCATATTCTCTTTAACCAACTCATTGGTAAGATGAGGGAGCAGGGCGCTGTCTTCGGCAACAGAGGTAAGTACAGACAAAAGGTGCGATTTCCCTGTACCGTAGTTCCCCACTACAAGTATGCCTTTGTTATCACGAGGGTAGTGGAACTGCAGTTGAGGGATGATCACCTCTACGATTACCTCAGCCATGCGCTCTGAGATAACATAGGTCTTGACAAGCTGTGAGGCATAATCAGTGTCCTCTGAACTTATTAACTGAATTACAGTTTCTACAGGTTCAAACTGGATAAGATCGCTGTATTTCAATATCTTTCTCCCCCTTGATTTATTAAACACACCACCGTATCCACTTTTTCATAACAGCGGTATTCCGGGTGGTGCGGCTCGCCATAAACTAATTTATTTCTGCTAAAAACACCGGGCCATCTGACAATGAGCACCTTATTCCTGCTGTGCTGCAAAAGTATACGCAGAGGATCAAGCTGCAAATCCCTTTGAAAAAAAATTTCTGCGTGATCGATAGCCACCAGATCACCTTCCGCACCTCGTATAATTTGTGCAAAGAGGTCCTGGATCTCCAAGGTGCGGAAGCGCGGCTCAACCTCCAACAGAGAATGACTGAGCAGCAACCCGAGATTAACAGGTGTTATACCCAGGGCAGTCATTAACCCATTCCAACCCTCTGCTTCCGGGGTGTTGCTTTCCCTCTGTAGCCTCTCTCTGCTATTTGCATGGTTGCGTTGTTCCTCTCCCCGTATTAAAGTTGTGGGGATTTGTTCACCCAGATCCGATAAGATGCCAGGTATAGCTAGAATCAGCTTAAAATAACGCGATTGCGCTGCCATTATGGCTTCTTGGATATCATCTGTTAACAGGCACACATAACAACACCCCACTGTCCCTGTTATCAAAAAACTTAAGCCAAGGAGCCCAACCAAGTACCCAAATGTACACGGGCTTTCCCTATTATCAAAAAAGCCTTTACCAGAACGCCTACTTGCAACAGTAGGGACTGTTGCTCTCGGCAACTCTAGCTAACTAATATCCCCGGCTTCATACAACTATTCCGCTGTCGACGGCAAATCAGGCAACTCTAGTTAATGATAAACCCTTGTTCTATCCCCAACACGACAGATAAAAAACGCCAAGAGCATTTCAGCAATATGAAGATGATCTATTACTAATTCTCTCTTATAACGATATTTTCCTTTACCAACAGCCTTTTGGTATCTTAATGCCAGAATTAAAATCATTGTTCTTTGCCCTATCCATTACAATCAGACCGAAAACCGGGTCCACCTGGCACTCGCGCATAGTGTAAAGTTTTTATAGGAGAAAACAAGAAGAAAAAGACAAGAGATCATCACTTTTGGTAAAATTGAATGCACCAAAACAAACCAACCAAAAGGAGAGGATCTCTTGTGAACAACATTGTACTACA
>CAZZEY010000238.1:0-2794 GCA_964653445.1 uncultured Syntrophaceticus sp.
ACAACTTTGCCAGGAAGCTGGATATCATCACCACTTCCATTCCAGCGAATTTCCATTACAGCATCACCCGGATTATCAACACCCTGGGTCAGCTTCCCATTTTTGTGCAGATAGCAGATCAATCCTTCATTCAAAACTGCTGTTTTGCCTTCCCAGCTAATCACTGCCTTATGCCCTTTTACAGCAATTTCCCCGAAATTCTTTATACCAAGGTTTATCCTGTTATAATATGAAGGGTAAGCATTGCTGACATTGATTCTTAATTTATCAATGACACCATCTCTGCTGCCGTCTATAATCTCCAAATCGGTTGCACCAACATCCTTGCCTTCAGTACGGGGGTTTTTAAGTCCGGGATCGCAGGTTTGGTCTACACCCAAATCACTTTGAGACAGAGTGTCCCCCAAAATACCCCAACTGACCTTGCTGGTCTGAACATTTGCTGTAGACAGATTTGAGCTGGCAAAACCTAAACCCATTGTGGAAAAGGCTATGACAAGGATTAAAAGCATACACCCGATTTTATTCATACTGCACCACCTCTTTCCCCGCTTTTTTATAATTTCAGACAACTAACAGCTTCTGAATTTTTTCTGTTCCACTTGACAGCACCTTACAGACAATGCCTCCTGATTGGGCAGTTCTGATAACTTGATCAGGTGTTTATAAACGGTCAAACCATCAATAACATAGCAGACAGATGCATTTATGGTTGAGCATGCATTATGGTAAATAATAGGCTTACCTGACTCATCAGCTACCTTGATCAAATGATCCATTGAATAAAGAGGAATTTGAATCAGATCATCAGGAACCACAAAATCATCCCCTGCTTTTACCATGCGTTCCCCATACCTTTCCCACAATAGATCAGCACTGTTTGCTATCTTCGGTTCCCTTGCTTTGGTCAGCAGAGCAAAGGCAGTACAAAGCAAAAATAATGCTCCCGAGACCAAACAAGCATTGATTTTCCTGCTTCTCAGCCCCGGATTGGGAATTAAGGCTGCCTTTTTCAAGGAACCGTTTTCCTGTGGAGTCATACTGCCACTAATCTGAAACTCACCCATAGCGAGCGGTATAATCATAGATGGAGTCAATTCCTCCCGCACTTGACCATCCTCAGTCTCAGCGATCACATTTATCCTGGTTTCAACCGTTACTCTAGGTTCTCTGGACACCACACCTAACTGGGAGTTGACACCCTCTACAAAGTTTTCATAGTCATCCAACCCAAAAGAGAATTGCCTAGAAAATGAAATCTCCTTTCCTTCCCCTTCTATTACTGTTTCAGCAACCAAAGGGAATTCTTTGACCCATACTTCAGGATCTTCAACAACCGCCACAATTCGATAAACAACCTTTAGTTTTGCTTCCTGGTCTGCTGTATAACTGTAAGTACAGTTTGCGTCTATTGATTCAACAAGGTTTGCATAATAAGACTCTCCTGGCCCCATGGTTCTTTTAGCAAATACATCATGGAATCCATTTTTCATGACAGTTCCCCTGTATGCTAATTTATAACTCACACTTTTCTTATTACCGGCTTTCCAAATACTGCAGACATTAGATAAAAATGGGGCGCAGAATATAAACCTACTCCGCGCCCATTTTTATTATTAGAAAAAACTATTGTGCTAATTCCCAGGAACTTCATTCCACTGGGAAGCTGTTACAGAAATGGTGCCTGCAGTAGATGCATTCTGGTCTGACTGCTGGTCAAGATAAAGCTCTACATAAACTTTCAGAAAGTCCCCTTTATGAAGCTGCCTATTACCGATTGATTCAAATAAATCATTCCAGTCAGTATCGCCGTATCCACTAGAAACCTTTTTAACTCTATCATAACGGTATTTTCCATGCTTTTTAACGAGTTTCCACTGTTCCCATTCCCAGCTAGCCACATGGATGTTATCGTGCAGCACACCATCCCAGTTAGGGCTGGAAATTTCATCGATCTTTACCGGAATGGTCCCCTCACTGGTGATTTTAAACCCAAACCCCGGCTTATAATAGGGGTAGGCATTTTTAATTTCAACCTTCAGATTGCTGTCATCAACTTTTGTCAGCTTAATACTCCCAACATCCTTACGTTCCCGATTGTCCCCAGGGCATTTATTGGGATCAGCACCGAAATCATTGACACATCCCTTATCAATCTTAATATCCACATTGCCTGTTGCCACAGTGGTCCCAATATTCACGGTATCTGACCATTTGGCAAAACCAAAGCCCATTAAAGATAAGGCCAATACTGTCACCAAGCAAAAGAGCATTATCTTTTTGGATTTCATCGTTCATCCTCCTTAGATAATGAAATAAACCATTAAAGTACAAAAACCCTTTAATTCAGCTGTCCCACCACCTCCCCCTACCAACAGGTACTGTCTCAAATCCTGGTTTGAATTGTGCATATAATGATATTTAATAAAAACACCCATACCTTACGTTCAAAGATTATCACGCCTTATCCATCACCTTCTATTGACCATATGGAGTAAAAACATGCTGAAAATATTAAGCCGCAGTAGCGAAAAAAATTAATTTGGAACTATTTAGGTTGGATATTCAAATAAAAAAACCGGGAACTCCCGGCCGTTAATCGGTTTCAGTATAGGTTTTATCAGGCTTTTGTTCCAGCGGTATTACCCCCCTGGATAAGCCAGTATCTCATTACGCCTGTGTACCCCTAATTTACGAAAAATGCTGCGCAGGTGGGATTTTACCGTGGACTCTGAAATGTACAGTGCAGAGGCGATCTCTGAGTTAGGTTTGCCCTTTTTGAGCAGTGCATATA
>CAZZEY010000239.1:0-2787 GCA_964653445.1 uncultured Syntrophaceticus sp.
CTGCTGCAGCTAGAAAAGATTTGAATGCCCTGCAGCTCATAGCTGAAACACCTTCCTCCACAGTTAAGGAGAATGCGAAGAAATTAACTGGTCTTGACACCAAGCTTTTAATGGATCTACCCGATTGGGAGCTGCCAGATCATGTTGAGAACAGTTCCAGCCCACACCTAGAAATCATAGAACTGTTCAATACAAGCAGTAGTTGGGGTGAGTGCCTCCCCTCCTTGTCACGTTTCTACCGAGAGGTTGGGACTGGTGTTTTTGCCCGCTGTTACGCATTTTACTGGGATGGCAGATCTATAGTAGGTTTAACCTCTCCTGACCAAATAAGATTAAAAGACCTGTATGGCTATGAAAGAGAGAGAGCAGAGGTAATAGAAAACACCCGTCAGTTTTTACAGGGCTACCCAGCCAATAATGTGCTGCTCTATGGAGACCGCGGAACCGGCAAATCATCAACGGTCAAAGCTCTGGTCAATGAGTTCCATAACAGCAGCCTGCGCATTGTGGAGGTACCCAAAGCTTACTTGAGTGATTTTCCGGAGATCATACGTCTGCTGCGCGGACATGCCCAAAAATTCATCATCTTTGTGGATGACCTCTCCTTTGATGACAGCACTGAAAACTATACTGCATTGAAAGCTGTCCTTGAAGGAAGTCTGGAAAGCAGGCCGGAAAATATGCTGATCTATGCCACATCCAACCGCCGTCACTTGATCAAAGAGACTTTCAGCGACCGCCCGGACCCCGTTTCAGAGGAAATCCATAAAAATGACACTGTACAGGAAAAGCTTTCACTGGCTGATCGCTTCGGAATCACAGTGATCTTTACTGCCCCGGACCAGGAAAAGTATCTAAAGATCGTTTCTGCTCTAACGCAGCAGAGAGGAATACAGGTGCCACAGGATCTCCTGGAGAGAGAAGCATTAAGATGGGCTGACCGCCACAATGGCCGCTCCCCCAGAACCGCCCGCCAATTTATTGACTGGTTTGAGGGGCACCTGGCTTTGCAAAAACAGTCATAATTCACAAATCCTTCTTCTGTTATTCACAAAATGGACACATTTAATAGATATACTTAAAAAAAGAAGGTGATATGATGCTGTCCAAAGGTGAGAAAAATTACCTAATAGGTGTACCGCTGTTTATCACCGGCCTTTTATGCTTAATCTCAGGGATAATCCTGCATATCAGGCCCGATTTCAGCATCTACTACCTAAAGTACATGAGGTCACTGCATATATGGATTGGGTATGTATTGGCTGTTGTCATTGTGTTTCACCTGTTAATGCATTCCGGGTGGATCTCTACAACTACAAAAAAGCTGTTCAGCGACAAAAAGAAAACCGCCATTTTAGTGGGAATCATAGTCATAACAATGATCGCTTGTTATATGTCAGCAGTATGGGGGCCGCAGCCTCAGCACGGAGGCAAGAACAGGGGTATGAACAAAGGTTATTTGCACAATCAATCGAACAAACATTCATCTTTTGCCAACTGATCACATCCTCCAGTTTAAATAGATTTAGATGGGGTGGCTTTCATGCCACCTCATCCCTATTTTAACCAAACCTTGAAGTTTAGATTTTAGCTGTTTTAATATAAGAGTAAACAAGGAACAGCACCCATTTGTCCACTGTTGCCTTGAATGAAAACTGCGGAGGGTGAAGCTGGTGGCTGGTAAAATTCTGATTGCAGATGATGAGGACCGGATGAGGAGATTGGTGGGAGATTTTTTAAAAAAGCAGGGGTATCTGGTGGTCGAAGCAGCTGATGGGGGTGAAACCCTAGAGGTGCTCAGGGCTGAACCAGATATTGACCTAATTATTCTGGATGTTATGATGCCTGTTTATGATGGATGGACTGTCTGCCGGGAAATCAGAAAGACCTCACAGGTTCCCATTATCATGCTGACCGCAAGAGGAGAGGAATCAGATGAACTGTTTGGCTTTGACCTGGGTGCAGATGAGTATATCTCAAAACCGTTCAGCCTGAAAATACTGGCCGCACGTGTACATGCACTGCTGAGACGAACGGAAAATATCAAAGAAGTGATCAGTTTTAGTGAGTTAGTAATTGATAAACCAGGGAGACAGGTTTATCTGAGCGGTGAAAAAATCGAATTGAGCCCCAAAGAGTTTGACCTGCTGCTCTACCTGGCAGAAAACGAAGGTATCGCATTGAGCAGGGAACAGATTCTGAACGCGGTTTGGAATTATGATTATTTTGGTGATGGTAGAACTGTGGATACTCATATCAAAAAACTGAGAGCTAAACTGGCAGATAAAAATGATTTAATACAGACTGTTAGGGGGCTGGGTTACCGATTTGAGGTGAAAAAGTGAAGATTTCGATAAAAAATAAGCTGTTTTTGGGAATAAGCGGATTGATCATATTTTTTGTTGCTCTATCCCTGCTGCTTACTTCTCAATATCTGGAGAAATATTATTTGTGGCAGAAAAAACAAGCTTTATTAGAGATTAATCAGCAGATTAACGAAAAATATAGCGGTGACCCTTTAGAGCTTGCTCTGGAACTGGAAAACCTGGAACGAACTAAGGGGCTGAGTATATTTTTTATTGATCAAAATTTTAGATTGCTCTACAGGACATCTTCGGCCAATTATAAAACGAGAATGAATGAGCAGCCAGCTATCCTAATCTCTGTGCTGCCGAAACTGGAGCAATTATCAAAAGGGGAGTGTTTTACCGGTATTCTCCTGGATCAAAGACTAGAAACAAACTTTTTTGTGCTTGCTGCAAGGCTGAATGATAATGGAGCTGGTGT
>CAZZEY010000240.1:0-2785 GCA_964653445.1 uncultured Syntrophaceticus sp.
CTAGATAATTCAGAACATTCAGTTCAGGGTGACTGTCACCAGAAAAGTAAAGAACCGCCTTAATAACGGCGGTTCTCTATTATTCAAAGGTTTGAGCACTTTCGAATCTTAAACTACCAACCTGAGATGTGACAGGCAATAAAGCAAGCCTGGCTGAAATGGAAGTCAGATGCCAGAGGTCAGAAGTCTGAATAGACGACTTCCTAATTTATATAATGTAAACCTGGCACCGTTAACAGCCAACGTTACACACCCACAGTTTCACTGAGATCTTTGAGCACTTCTAGATTTGTTCTGCCCGGCGGGGAGCAGACACTATTTAGTTTTCTACGTTTCCCGGCAGCCAGGTACCAGCCTTCTGTTTCTAAGGGAGTACTACCTGGGAATACCACAGTGGCCATTCTGGCTGTTTCGTTGAGTAGCGGGGTAACCGCCACCAACAGTTCTAATTTGCTGGCTTCTGCACTGGTCAGCAGTCCCTGTCCAACCGGGTCATCTCCAAATACGAAAAGTCCGCGGCACCTGTCTTCTCTGATCATCTTAGTGATTTGAGAAAACTCGGTCTGCACGCCCAGCTCCCATACACCGGCAGCATTTGCTCCCTGTTCCACTACCAATAATCTGTCTTGAGAACTCAAGTCTTTAATTGCCATAGCCATGTCAGCCAGAATTGCAGCTTCATCCTCATTCACCGCACAGCCGTCCACCAGGATAAAGGGCCTCTTGGCTGTGGTGTAAAGTGCTGCAATCTGCTCTACTGCAGAGTTAGGGTTCACTCCTGCCAGAATCTCATTAAGCCCACTGCTGCTGTTTGCTGATAGCTTGACCAACCCTGCTAGGACCTGTTTTAATAATCCTGGATTTTTGTGCAAGTCTACCTTTAAGGAAGCCACATCATCAGCCAAAGTGGGTTCACTGCTCATGATTAATAAATCTGCGCCATGGCGCGCTCTTTCCCTGGCAGCCATTGCAGCCACCTGAAAATCTTTCATCCCACCTATCATCAGAATCAGATCAGCATCTTTGATTTCTGCCAGGCTGGCATCGGAATAATGAGCCAGCTTACCGGAAGATGATGACAAACAGTCTGTTCCGATGGCCTTAGCCAGGCTTACTGCTGCTTTTATTTCCTCCGTGGTATAAGCAGAGGAAATATAAAAGGCCAGCGACTCTGTCCCGTAATTATCCTTGAGCCGAGATACCTCAGCAACAGCCCTGGAGATGGCCTCCTGATATGTGGCCTCACAGAGTTGGCCATCACAAGATACCATTGGCTTGATCAGCCTCTCCTTCTGCTGATCAATTTGTCCAAAACGCCCCATGCTGCAGAGATAACCATCTCTTTGCGGTAGGGCGCGCAGAACCATCTTATCATAGGTATGGTAAACCAGCTCACACCCCAGGCTGCAGCCTGAGCAGAGTGAGGGTTTTTCCTTCATCTTAAGGGGTACCTGCTTTTTGAGTGGGTAGTTTTCGGTGATGGCACCAGTAGGACACACAGCCGCACACTGTCCGCAGGACACACAGGTTGTTTCCTGCAGAGGCAGTCCAAACTCCGGCTGGACCACAGTTTCAAAGCCTCGGTGCACCAGACCCAATACACCTGCCCCTACTACCTCGTCACAGATACGGACACATAACCCGCAGAGGGTGCACTTATCCGGGTTGATTTCGATCAGTGGATGCTGCTTGGCGGGCTGTTCCCGCATTACCTTAGCTCCTTCTAACCGTTCAGGTTCAGCATCATAGAGATCAGCGTAAGCAATCAGCTTACAGTCATAGTAAGCCTTGCAGCCACATTCTAAACAGCGCTCACCCTCTTTTTGGGCAGCCTGCTCACTGAGGGTGTGGTTGACCTCACGAAAATCCCTGCTCCGTTCAGCTATCGGTTCCTGTGGCACAGCTACCCTTTCTGCTTTTTCATAGGCAGCAAACCGTTCAGGATCAATGTCCTTTTGCCCGAGGACAAAGGGCTCCCTGAAGGCTACGAGATTTCCCTGAAGATAGCTGTGTATTGCATCTGCAGCTCTTTTTCCCTGGGCTACAGCCTCAATGGCAATACCGGGACCAGTTACAGCATCCCCCCCTGCGAAAACACCCGGGATATTTGTCATCATTGTTCCCTCATCAACAGTGATCGAGCCCCATTTGGTCAGGTCCAACCCATCCAATCCAACAGGTTTCACCCTTTGGCCAACGGCACTGATCACTGTATCAACAGCAAGCACTTCTTCTGCACCGGGAATAGGTACAGGTCTGCGCCTCCCGCTGGAGTCGGGTTCACCTAACTCCATCTTCTGCAGCCTAATACTATTGGCAGCTCCATCGGAGATCACCTCAAGGGGGGAGACCAAAAATTTGAACACTACCCCCTCCTCCATCGCTTCCTCTATTTCAATGTCTTCTGCAGGCATTTCCGCCCGGGTTCTCCTGTACAAAACAGTGACATTTTTAGCCCCGAGCCTTACCGCAGTACGGGCGGCATCCATGGCGGTGTTACCACCCCCAACAACCGCTACCTGTTCACCGATGGCTACTTGTTCATGCTGGGCTACTTTTGCCAGAAAATCTATCCCGCCCAGCACACAGGGCAGGTCCTCACCTGTGCACCTCAGGGGCATACTCTCCCAAGCCCCGATACCGACAAACACTGCATCATAGCTATTTTGCAACTCATCCAGGCTTAAATCAGCCCCGATCCTGGTAGAGGTCACAAACCGGACACCCAGTTGCTCGATCAATTGAATCTCTTGATCTAGGATCTCCTTTGGCAAGCGGTATTCGG
>CAZZEY010000241.1:0-2770 GCA_964653445.1 uncultured Syntrophaceticus sp.
ATAATGTCAGTCAATACTTCCTGATATTATGTAACAACCGGTATTATCAGGTGAAACTACAATATCATTCAAATTGCATGGTATTAAGAGATTATCTCCCTTTTGACGACTTATATAATAGCTGCCATATTTGTAATATTTGTCCATCTCAAAACTATGAATATATTCCTCAAGTGTTATTCCTTTTTTATAAATTATTTCAGAATGAGGCATTCCAACATACCGAATATGCCATGGTTCAAATATTATCCCTGTTATACGCTTCTTAAATAATGGATAGCGGATGATAAAGCCGTATTTCCAGCTGTATTTGTTTACATACTGCCCAGCAGCAGATTTAAAAAAACCTGCTCCAGCATAATTTGACACATATACATCTAAGGCTAAACCTGTCTGATGTTCACTTGCACCTGGTAAAGCAGCTTTATTTTTGTCCTCCTCATAGAGATCTTTTTGCTGTTGCTCATTTCTATAATGAGACATTACAAACAAATTTTCTCCTACATGTTTTTTTATATCAGCGATTAATTCAGCATAATTTTCAATTACCGATTCATCCATGAGAACACCGGTAGCTTTATAATCAACCAGATTAAATGGTAATTCCTCTCCAATGGGATATTCATGATTAACTAAACATAGTGTGCTGTTATAAACGATATCTGTTTCCCCTTTTTTTATGTCAAATATGGGTATCGACTTTAATAATTTTTTATTGAAACTCACCTTCTGCACTTCAGCATCTAAACACTTTTGATTCCATGCATTTTCGATAATAAACTTAATATCGGGGCGTTGAAAAACTGCAGTTAAAATAATCACAGCAGCAGCTATGCCAATTAATGCTGCAAACATCCGCCGTTTTTTCATAAAGATCACCTTCTCAACTCTACAGTGCCTTTGATGTTAACCTTTTTCATAGTATAAAGGTAAAAATTTAAGGAATTCACATGTTAATTCTGAAGAATTCCTTAAGATTTTGAGAGCTATTGAGAAAGGTGAGATGGTTTAAATAAAAAAAAGAAAAGCCCTAATTTGGGCTTCCTGTTCATACTATTTCTTATTTTATCTCAAACAACCTGGGCAATCTTGTCACTGCAGAACCGCTCCCGCAGTTTCGGTTTTTCGATCTTGCCGGTGGGATTACGAGGAACCTTTTCAAAAATTATTTTGCGGGGTCTTTTGTACCTGGGCAATTCGTCGCAAAAATCGATGATCATTTCCTCAGTAACACTGCTCCCAGGTTTGGCTTCCACAATGGCAATAGGAATTTCTCCTAAACGGCGGTCCGGGATGCCGATTACAGCCGCATCTTTGATATCTTTATGTGACCGCAGAAAATCCTCTATTTCCACCGGGAAGATATTCTCCCCTCCCATAATCACAACATCTTTCTTGCGATCTACAAGGTAAACAAAACCATCCTCATCCTGTCGCGCCATATCTCCAGTGAACAGCCACCCATCCCTCAGCACCTTATCAGTAGCTTCTGGGTTATTGTAATAGCATTTCATAACACCGGGTCCCTTTACGATCAGTTCTCCAACCTTACCTCTGGGAACTGGTTTCCCATGATCATCAACAATTTGTATTTCCCAGTTGAAACCGGGTTTACCAATAGCTCCAACCTTATGAATGTTTTCGATACCAAGGTGCACACAACCGGGACCAGTAGACTCGCTGAGGCCGTAATTTGTATCATACATATGTTTGGGAAAATATTTTTTCCACCTGATGATAAGACTTGGTGGTACAGGTTGCGCTCCAATATGCATTAAACGCCACTGATCCATATGGTAGTCCTTTAAATTCACTTCTCTGCTTTCTATGGCATCGAGTATATCCTGCGCCCATGGCACAAGAAGCCAAACAATTGTGACTTTTTCTTCAGAAACCGCATCCAGGATCCAATTTGGTTTTACACCACGCAGTAAAACAGCTTTTGAGCCAGTCATCAGACTGCCGAACCAATGCATCTTGGCTCCTGTATGATAAAGTGGTGGAATACACAGGAAACAGTCTTCATGGCTCTGCTTGTGATGGTTTTTTTCAGTTTCGCAAGCTGAGACCAGGTTGGCATGAGTTAAAAGTATCGGTTTAGGGGTGCCGGTGGTTCCTGATGTAAAGTAAAGGGCTGCATCATCAGTATCTTTTATCGTGATTTGTGGATCTTTTGCTGAAGATTCAGCCAGCAGATCCCGATAATCTTCACAGCGCTCCAGGCATTCCTCACCTACAAAGATAAAAGATTGTACACATCTGACATCATCTCTGATATCATTTATCCGGTCTATAAATTCAGGGCCAAAAATAAGTATTTTAGCTCCTGCAGTTTCGACACATTTCTTAATTTCTGCTGCTGTATAGCGGAAATTTAAGGGGACAGCTAGTGCTCCGCATTTCAATATCCCGAAGTAAATAGGAAGCCACTCCAGACAATTCATCATCAAAAGAGCAACACGGTCACCCTGTTTGATACCGCGCTCTAACAATCCATTGGCAACCCGGTTGGCCTGATGATCAAACTCCAACCAGGTTATCTCTCTACGCAAACCTACTGCAGGTTCTCGTTCTATTAAACTTACTTCATCGGGGAAATCTTTGGCATTGCGGGCAAGCAATTCTGTGATGGGCATAAAGGGTCACTCCTTCCGTCCTACTTTGAAAAAAAATTCATGACAACTCTCTAATCTCTAAAATAAAAAATAAGAGCTGCCATCCTTCCATTCTACCGTCCTATCACCCTTCCCTACTGATATTGATTATGCAT
>CAZZEY010000242.1:0-2762 GCA_964653445.1 uncultured Syntrophaceticus sp.
TCACTACAGAGACAGATGCATTTCAAATGGGATGACAGGCATTTAAAAAACGGAACACGCTATACACTTGATGATTTCATCTATACCAGTAAAACAGTTGAGAGGTTAATCAACCAGGCCCGCAAGGCTGCTTTAACCGATTGTCCTGTTTTGGTTTATGGGGAAACAGGTACAGGTAAAGAGGTGCTGGCGCAGGGAATCCATAATGCCAGTGGCCGGGCTGATGAACCTTTCATTGGGATCAACTGTGCAGCAATACCGGAGACACTGCTGGAAAGCACCCTTTTTGGTACAGTGAAAGGCGCCTTCACAGGTGCTCTGGACACCCAGGGGCTTTTTCAGCAGGCAGGAAAAGGAACTCTGTTTCTTGATGAGATCAATTCCATGCCTCCAACACTGCAGGCCAAACTGCTTCGTGTTCTGCAGGAGAGGAAATACCGGCGGGTGGGCTGTACCAGAGAACTGCCACTCAATTGCAGAATTATCACCTCAACTAATGTTGATCCCTATGAATGTATAAAAAATGGGACATTGAGAGAAGACATTTACTATCGTTTTGCTGTTTTCACTCTATATATCCCACCTTTACGGGAACGCCCCGAGGATATCGGAGAGCTTGTTTCCCATTTTATCAAAAATTTCTGCAGGGTGTACGGCCAGCGGGATGTGAAATTAGATCCCGAACTAAAACAGGCATTTGTCGGTTATCAATGGCCGGGAAATGTTAGAGAACTGCAGCATGTCATTGAAAGCAGCCTTGTAATGCTGGAACCTGATGAAAATGAGCTCACTTTTCACCACTTGCCATCTTTTATCAGGCCCAAGTTCAAACAGAATAAAACCCATCTTACTTTAAAGAACACACCTGCAAAAAGCAGTCTCAATGAGATCATGAAGGAGACAGAGCGGCAGGTGATAGAGAATGTGCTGCGCAGCAATCACGGGAATATCACCAGGGCAGCAAAATCCCTGGGGATACTGCGCCAAAATCTGCAATACCGTATGAGAAAATTGGGGATCAAGGCTTAAGTAGATGGTTTGATTTGATAGATATTACATTTGGGAGAGGGGAGAAGAGATGCTGAACAATATTGATATAGCCAATGCCATGACCATCAAGCTGGATGACGAACTACCGGAAATGCCGGAATTTGTACCTGGAATCCGCAGAGCACCTAACAGAGGATTTCACCTTTCACCAGAGCAGACCAAGACCGCTTTGAGAAACGCTCTGCGCTATGTACCGGAGAGCCTGCATAAACAACTGGCTCCGGAGTTTTTAAATGAGCTTTTGACCAGGGGGCGCATTTATGCCTACCGCTACCGCCCTGCCGGAAGGATCTATGCCAAACCCATCGATGAATATAAGGGAAACTGCATCGAGGGTAAGGCCTTTCAGGTGATGATCGACAACAATCTGGATTTTGAAGTTGCTCTCTATCCTTATGAACTGGTTACCTATGGGGAAACAGGGAGTGTGTGCCACAACTGGCTGCAGTACCGTTTGATCAAAAAATATCTGGAGGTTATGACCGATCATCAGACCCTGGTGGTGATGTCAGGACACCCACTGGGCCTTTTCCCATCCAAACCTGAGGCCCCCAGGGTAATCATCACCAATGCCCTGATGGTGGGTATGTTTGACAACCCCCATGACTGGGAGATCGCAGAGGAGATGGGGGTTGCCAACTACGGCCAGATGACCGCCGGTGGATGGATGTATATCGGCCCCCAGGGAATCGTCCACGGTACCTTCAACACACTGCTTAATGCAGGGCGGCTGAAGTTGGGTGTATCCCAGGATGGGGATCTTAAGGGGCACATGTTTGTTTCCTCAGGGCTTGGCGGTATGAGCGGAGCCCAGCCTAAGGCGGTGGAAATTGCCCAGGGTGTTGGAGTTATAGCTGAAGTGGATTACTCCAGGATCAAGACCAGGTACGACCAGGGCTGGGTGAGTATGGTTTCAGATAACCTGGATGAAATCTTTAAAACAGCTCATGAGTATCTCCAAAAGAAGGAATCGATCTCTATTGCTTACCATGGAAATATAGTTGATTTGCTGGAGTATGCGGTTGAGAAAAATATTCACATTGATCTGCTCTCTGATCAGACATCCTGCCATGCTGTTTATGAAGGGGGTTACTGCCCACAGGGGGTTACCTTTGAAGAGAGGACAAGGATGCTGGCAGAGGATCGGGAGAAATTCAACAAACTGGTTGACCAGAGCCTTAAACGCCATTTTTCTCTGATTAAAACCCTTACAGAGCGGGGCACCTATTTCTTTGACTACGGCAACTCCTTTATGAAGGCTGTATTTGATGCAGGTGTGAAAGAGATCTCCAAAAATGGTGTAGATGAAAAGGATGGTTTTATCTGGCCGTCTTATGTGGAAGATATCATGGGTCCTATGCTCTTTGACTATGGCTATGGGCCTTTCCGCTGGGTGTGCTTGAGCGGTAAGCATGAGGACCTGGTCAAAACAGACCATGCAGCGATGGAGTGTATTGACCCCAACCGTCGCGGCCAGGACCGGGATAACTACATCTGGATCAGGGATGCAGAAAAGAACAAACTGGTTGTGGGGTCCCAGGCGCGCATCCTCTACCAGGATGCTGAAGGAAGGCTGCGCATTGCTCTTAAGTTCAATGAAATGGTCAGGAATGGGGAGATCGGCCCTGTAATGCTGGGGCGTGACCACCACGATGTGAGCGGTACTGACTCACCCTTTAGGGAAACCGCCAATATCAAAGATGGCAGCAATG
>CAZZEY010000243.1:0-2747 GCA_964653445.1 uncultured Syntrophaceticus sp.
GATGATGACCCTCATAATCTCCTCAATAGATGTGATCCCCTGTTTTACTTTGCGCAGTCCGTCCTGTCTGAGGGTAACCATACCCGCGGCAACAGCTGCTTTATTGATTTCCGCAGTTGATGCGCGCTGCAGGATCAGCCTTCTGATCTCTTCATTCATCAGCAGCAGTTCATAGACACCGACGCGGCCTTTATAGCCTGTGTTGCTGCAGCGGAAGCAGCCTTTGGATCTGTAAAGGGTCAGCTTTTCTTCCCCATTCTCCAGAGGAAAATCGGGGATATTTGACAAAAGTTCATCCCTGGTTATCTCATAGGACTCCTTGCAGTAAGGACAGAGGATGCGGGCTAAGCGCTGGGCGACCACTCCTGCCAGTGAGGAGGCGGTGAGGAATGTTTCTATTCCCATATCCCCCAGCCTGGTGATCGCTCCTGCGGCATCATTAGTATGCAGTGTTGAGAAGACCAGGTGTCCTGTGAGTGCTGATTCCACAGCTATACGAGCTGTTTCTTCATCCCGGATCTCCCCGATCATGATGATATCGGGGTCACTCCTTAATATAGAGCGCAGGCCATTGGCAAAGGTCAACCCTGCCCGGACATTGACCTGCACCTGGTTTAAACCGTCCAGGCGGTATTCAATGGGATCCTCCACTGTGATAATGTTCTTTTCCTCAGAGTTAATGGCAGATAATGTGGCATAGAGGGTGGTGCTTTTACCGCTGCCTGTGGGGCCTGTTACCAGGATAAATCCATAAGGCATGTGTACGATCTGCCGGTATTTTTCCAACTCCAGGAGTGGAAAGCCCAGCTCTTCTAAAGTGATCAATTTTGCAGAGCGGTTGAGCAGCCTCATGGTCACCTCTTCCCCATAGGCGGTCGGCAGGGTAGCCACCCTGACATCAACAACTTTATCTTCCAATTTCAAACTGAAGCGCCCATCCTGGGGAATACGCCTGTCGGCGATGTCCATATTGGCCATTACTTTAATACGGGAAACCAGGGAGGGATGAAGCCTCTTAGGTGGCTGCAAGGCATCATGCAGTACACCATCGATGCGAAAACGAACCCTCATGCTCTTTTCCTGAGGTTCGATGTGAACATCACTGGCTCTAGCACGGACAGCCTGATTGAAAATAAGGTTGGCCAGGTGAACAGCAGGCTTCTCTGAGGAATCATCCATTCCAGGGGATGTTTCCTCGATGTCTACCTCTTCCTCCGGTTCTGCCTGCTCAATACTGGCGCTGGTGCGGCTGTATCTTTCAATTGCTGCTGCCAATTCACTGTCTGTACAGACAACAGGCTGCACATCATAACCCGTATAAATAGACAGGTCATCAATAGCTATAATATCCGAAGGGTGCTTCATTGCCACCAGCAGTTTACCGTCTCGAAAGCCAATGGGAAATGCGCTGTACCGTCTGGCTATCTCAGGAGTTATCAGGCTTGTTGCAGCATCATCAATATGGTATGAATCCAGGGAAATATAAGGGACATTATTTTGCAGGGCAACAGCTTTGTCGATGTCTTCTTCTTTGCAGTAACCAAGCTTGACCAAGGTATTGCCGAGCAAACCCTTTCCACTACTTTGCTTGTTTTGATGCTTAAGAGCATCATCCAGCTGTTCCTTTGTGATGATGCCCATTTGTACCAGCAGATCTCCTAGATAATTACGTCTCTGTATTGCCAAAAAGCTGCACTCCTATTATTAAAATTCTCGTATTTATTTTGTAAATTGATTATTATTGAGAACCACTGTTTTTCCATCTAGAGCAAGTGTAACCTGATTTTTTTGCAAATCAATAGCAACAACCTGATAACCGTTGAATGTATCCCCTACAGTTGCATCAGTCAACTGGTTGCCACTCTTCAGTGATGCATACAGTTTTCCATTCTGTTGATAAACAGATACCAATTCAATGTTTGTCTGCGTCTGCTGTTCATCTGTAGTATTTGTGTTATTGTTACTAGTAGTTGTGTTTTTGTTGCCAGGATTTGAGGTATTTTGATTCTCCTTCGTCGTTACCTCATTAGAAGAGGAAACCTTAATCAAAGGCACAAAAGGATCACGCGCCGGCACAACCACTGAAGCATTATCCACCTGAAAAATCTCTTGAACAGTTTTGTTCTCTTTACTGATATTCTGTTTTACGTTTTGTGTTTGAGGTGCAGAGGAAGCCGGCGAACTTTCTTCATTTGCAGCACAGCCTACAAGCACCAGAGCCAATAGACAAATACAGATAAAAACAGCTAACCGGTTTTTCATTATTGCGCCTCCTTCCCCTCTTGCTGATAAAATGCTGTCGCTGTTATTTCAGCCTTGATTTGAGGCAGGTCGTTCCTTCCTCTGGTTACTTTCACCTCATTAATGCGCAGTGCTCGGTTCCATGACTGCATATTATCCAAAAGACTCAACAACCCATGATATCTGCCTTCAAATGTCAAGACTACAGGCATTTCCTCGTAACCTTTTTGGGCTATCCTTTCATTAAAACGCACTTGCAAAAAGTCGGTATTTGATTGATCCGCTAACCCCTGGATACCGGTAATAAGCAGATTTTCATTGGGCAGAGATGGGATCAATTCAGCGAGATATTTTTTCCGCTGTTCTAATTGCTCAGCCTGCTTGCTGAGCTGAATCAGATAGTTTATGCGGCTCTGCTCTTTTTGCAAAATGACCTGCTTCTCTTCCACCACAGCCTGCGCTTCTTTTAGTGCATTAATCTGGTGGTATAACAAAAAGATCATACA
>CAZZEY010000244.1:0-2734 GCA_964653445.1 uncultured Syntrophaceticus sp.
CAGCACTCATTTTCATCATATCATTGAGCATTTTTATGGGAGAGCGATCCGCTCGAACCGCAGCAGAAGCAATAGAGAAAGGGGACACAATGACTGCTTTACATAACATGGAAAAGGCCATCAAACATGATCCCTTCAACTCCACCTATCACAAGCAGATGGGAATCCTCTACCTGGAGTCTGCCCCGATCAACAGGCCTGATAATGGAAACAGCACCCCAGGCAGTGCCGCAGGTGCGGTTTCCCCTGGCACTTCATCTGACCAGGAAAACTTAACAAAAGCAGAGCATCATTTCAAAAAAGGCCTTGGCCTCTCTCGGGGGGATGTGGAACTCAGATTGCTTTATGCTGAAACACTCTTTCAATTGGGGAAGGTGGAGCAGGGTGCTGAACAGCTGAAAGAGGCCGTCAAACTGAGGCCTCTTCAGCAAAATCTCTATGAATATTTATCTCTGGGTTACCTGACTGCAGGACGCTTTCTGCTGGAACAGGCCAAATCCCTGGAAAAAAAACCGGGAAAAACGCCGGAAGAAACCCTGGAAAATACCCTAGATAAAACCCCTGAAAAAGTCCAGGAAAGAACCCAAAAAAAGACCCCTGAAAAAGCACCTGATAAAATCCTTGAAATAAACCTGAAAGAAACTCCGGCAGAAGCCCCGGCTGAAACCGGGAACCAGGAAGCCCCGGGAAATACCCCGAATAATCAGGACTCTCTTTATGCCAGCTCCTACCTGACAGCTGCCCTCAAGGTGCCCGGGAAACTGGAAAAACGCCGGGCTCTCTTGAACAAAAACCACCTCAAATACTGGAGGGGTTCCCCTTACCTGGGCATCTCCCCTGAAATTCAGCTGTACAGTGGGGAGGCGGCAGCCCTGCTGGGGTATTGGCCGCAGGCTGTCCATTACCTGGATAAGGCTGCCAGAGATGTTTCCTTGAGGCCTGAGGCCATGCTCATGAACGGCCTGGTGTTTAAAAGAACAGGCCGCACCCTGGAGGGTGAGGCCCTGATCACCAAAGCACTGCAGGAAAAACCCGAACTGGCTGCTGAGCAAAAAAGACTGGAAGAACTCCTGACAGACCTATTCAGGTGATCACTTAAACTTCCTGTAGCTATAAGAAGCCAAACCGCCTTCTGCCGAAGCCATACAGGCAAAGACATTTCAGCCGTAACGCCCCTATGGCCACCCAACCCACCTTATCTCTGCTGCCGCACGCCGTTCACTGCTCTGCCACTCTGCCGCACACCGCTCTGCCTACCGCCGCTCTGTAGACTTATTAGATCTACATCATCTCCCGCTCCACTCCTCAGATCTATCAGCCAATCACTCGCCCTCCCTGGGGAAACACCGCTCCCTGTGCTGACACTTGAAACAGCAGTACTCAGGCGGCCTTTCCCTTACCTGGCAGGCCGACCAGACGCTGCCTTCACCCTTCAGAGTTGCTGCTTCCTTTTCCACCAGTTCGGCCGATAAGATCATATCCCTGACACCGGTATGGCGGTGCAGCACCAGAAGGGAACTCCCATCATGAAAATAGATGCGTGTCCCCCGCTGTCGGGAAGGGGTAATCTCAGGTACATACTCCCGGATCTTGTCCTTTACCACATAGGCCCTGGTGCCGTCATCCTTCACCCGGGCCTCCCGGGCTCTTATAGGCAGCAGCACAAGGCCGGGGCGAATGGCTACCGGAATGGCATAACAGCGCCCACACACCCGGGAAAAAGCCCGGCGTGCCACATGCAGATCCAGCAGAAACGCCCTGCACAGCTGTGTCAGCAGTGTTTTCGTCTTCAAAGGCTCAAACAGAGCGTCCCTTCCTTCCAGGAGGATGCTGGTGCCGTTGGTGCCGTCAGCAGCATAAACCGGCACCAGCCCCATCAGCTCCGGCCAAATCTTAGGAAAATCCACTTTTGCCAATAGATCCCACCTCCTTGTCCAGAGTTTATCCAAACAAGTGTTCGATGTCAAGGTGTATCAGACACTGTTCCCTCAACAATAATGGCAGAAAAACCGGCTCTCTTTAACTTATCTGCCATATTTTCAGCATTTTTCCGGATTTTGTAGGCTCCCACCTGTACCCGGTAGATCCTCACCCTGGTACCCTTCAGTTTGGAGCGCAGGACAGCCATGGAAAAACGCTGCCCAGGGCAGGCTGTTGCCGCACCAGGCACCTCATTGTGCCCCAGCACATTGGCAAATGGTACTTTGAAACGGCCCATCAGCTCCTGCACAAGTTCCAGTGCTGCTTTCTCCTGGGCCGGGAGGGGTGGGTGGTTTTCCATATTCCCGATTAAAGCAACACCGATCCCCTGCTGGTTCATCCCTGATGCTTTACAGTGAGCACCCACCAGATCCAAACTCCTGCCAGGCACCACCCTTCCATCACGCTCGATCACATAATGGTAGCCAATATCCCGCCACCCTAAAGAGAGGTGATAGCGGCGCACCTGGGCGGTGTCCTTTTCCTCAGCCCCGGTGTGATGAATAATGATATAGCTCCAATTCTTTGGCATACTCTCCACCTCCTTAATGGGTTATCTCCGCTGTTTCCCTTTTGTCATCCATTTCCGGCTGGTGCAGGTGTATGGATAATGACTGCTCCAACTGGGCGATGGCCGCGGTCAAACCATCCAGTTTGTGCTCCAGCCTTACCAGCAGGTAGATTGCCACCAGCATGGGAAAGCCATAATTTCCAACCTGCATCCAGATCTGCTCCATTTTGATCCCTCCTTAAA
>CAZZEY010000245.1:0-2731 GCA_964653445.1 uncultured Syntrophaceticus sp.
GATATATTCATGGATCTTATTTATTCTAAAAACATGCGGATAGCCCAGAGGCCTGAGGTTATTATACTCCTGCCTTCTATCCCAAATAATGATGTCATCTAGGGTAAACCCAATATTTCCCATAACAACATTGAGGTCCATGTGTAGTGGATAAAAACGGTTCTTCTTTCTGATATCCATGACATTTACCAGACAATATGCCCTATCGGAGAGACAGGAATAAACCCCTTTAAAAACAGCAGCCAGTGAATCCAAAAATTCCTGATAGTCATCAATATTCCCCATGTTTTTGGCTTCGCTGCTATAATTTCGGATTGGCTTGCCATCAGCGCTTCTGCGCTGGCACAGTATATTCCAGTAGGGAGGTGATGTGATACACAAGCCCGCACAACCAGGGGTAAGGTATTCCTTTATTCTGCGGGCATCATCAATAATCAGTTTTGGGTATGATAACGGATTGCCTTTGATCTGGGCTAAGCGTTTTTTAGCTATTTCAAGGTATTCCGGAACAATCTCAAAACCCGCAGAGGGAATATTATACCTGTAGGCAGAGCACACTGTGCTGCCGCTTCCCAGGAATGGATCCACCACCAAACCTGTTTGTTTGCGGTAAAAGATCTCAATCAAACGGTCTGTAAGAGCCTGTGGAAACATGGCAGGGTGTTTGAAACTTCGCTCATCAGCAGTTTTAGCCAGATCATCCCAAATACTGATGGAATAGCGCAGCCAGGTCTTTCCGTCCAACTTGGGAAATTCACCTTGCTGGATGATCTCTTGTTGTTTGTTTTTGTTTGGGGGAGTCAATGGATCAAATCCCCTTTCTTTGATAAAAAGTCGCCCTCTTTAGTTTGGGGGATCAACATCAGCTACCCCTTACATAAAAGAGCAGTTCTAGCAGGCGATCAAGTTCATCTTTGCTGTAAAAATCTATTTCTATTTTTCCACCTTTGCGTCCCTGTTTAATCTTCACCTTGGTGCCTAGCAACCGGCGCAGTCGGTCCTCAGTATCAGCCATTTCCAAATCCTGCAACTGTTTCTTCGGTTTTTGCTGTTTCTTTTTGTCCTGCTGTAGCTGTTGGGCGGCTTTTTCCGCATCTCTTACTGAAAGCCCTTTTTTTATAATAGCCATGGCTAATTTTTCCTGCTGATGGCGGTCTTGAATACCCAATAACACCTTCCCATGCCCAACACTCAACTTGCGCTGTATAATGAGATCCTGAATCAACTCCGGCAGATTCAACAGGCGTAGACTATTGGCAATAAAGGATCTGCTTTTTCCCACCCGATCAGCTATTTGGTCCTGGGTCAAATGGTATTCATCGATCAGCCTTCTGTAGGCCTGGGCCTCTTCTAGGGGATTCAGGTCTTCACGCTGAATATTTTCTACTAGCATCATTTCGCTGGATACAAGGTCATCTACCTGACGGATTATACAGGGGATGGTCTCAAGCCCTGCAATTTGGCTAGCCCTCCACCTGCGCTCTCCAATAATCAATTCATAGGAATCATCCTGTATAGGGCGCACCACAACAGGCTGCATCACACCGTGTTCTTTAATGGATAATGAAAGTTCCTGAAGAGCTTCTTCATCAAAATCCTGGCGGGCTTGAAAAGCGCCGGGCTGGATCTTTGCGATGGGGAGTTCCACAACCTCTGCACTCTGCTGATCATCTTCGAGCTCTGTAGGGATTAAAGCCCTTAATCCTCGCCCTAGACCTTTATTCTTGTTCTTCATGTTCCATCACTTCCTGTGCTAATTCCTGATATAACTGTGCTCCGCGTGAGCGGGAATCATAAGTGACCACCGGTTTACCATGGCTCGGTGCTTCACTTAATCTCACATTACGGGGAATAATTGTGCGAAACACCTTATTACCGAAAAAGTCTTTTACTTCATCAACAACCTGTATTGCTAAATTGGTGCGCGCATCAAACATCGTCAGCAGCACACCTTCTAATTCTAACTTCGGATTAAGCCTTCTCTGTACAAGGTTAACGGTCTGCAGCAACTGACCAACCCCCTCCAGGGCATAATACTCACATTGAATAGGTATGAGTATGCTGTCCGCTGCGGTCAGAGCGTTAATAGTAAGCAAACCCAGAGATGGCGGACAGTCTATGAAAATATAATGATACCTGTGTTTTATTGTTTGAAGGGCATTGCGCAGCCTGTATTCTCTGTCATCTATACCCACCATCTCAATCTCAGAACCTGCTAAACTGATATTAGCAGGTATTAGATCTAGATTTTCAAATGATAGGTTGATAAGTGCTTCTTCTATCTCTGTTTCACCAAGGAGCACATCATAAATAGATGCATCCAGACTATCACGATCGACACCTACACCACTGGTGGCATTCCCCTGTGGATCTGCATCGACCAGTAAAACTCTTCGATCAGATAAAGCAAGGCAGGCGCTGAGGTTGATTGCTGTTGTGGTTTTTGCCACACCACCCTTTTGGTTGGCAATAGCGATTACTCGCGGACCCAGATCCGGTCGGGGTTTTTTAATCTCCTTATTCTCTGGCGATTGTTCCACGTGGAACATTCCTTTCTTGTCTTTAGGTTTTTTGGTTTTTTTTCTATTCCACAGCATTTTAACAACCTCCTGCCGCAAATACTCCTTCGAACAATATAACTATAATTACTATAAATAACCATTTGTATAACATCACAACGTAAAAACTGAGCCATAAATAAAAATGCCCAGTCAGTCCATTCTATAAAAAC
>CAZZEY010000246.1:0-2710 GCA_964653445.1 uncultured Syntrophaceticus sp.
CTGACTGCTTTGGGAAAAACACATATCTCCATGGGTAAAGTATTCCAACTCTAGTGATGTGCTGTTCTTCATCATTTTTATATCATCTAGGGTCAGCTCTCTCCCCAGGATCACCCTGCTGATGCCCAATTCCTCCAGGAGTTTTAGTCCCTCCAGGTTGTGGGTGTTCATCATCACACTGGCATGAAGGGGAATTGTTAATCCGATATCTTTAGCTATTTTTACAACTCCCAGGTCCTGTATGATAAGGGCATCTACACCGATTTCCTGGAGAAAACTTAGATAATCAGGAAGTTCCAGTATTTCAGTTTCTGTGAGCAGGTTGTTTACTGTCACATATATTTTTATTCCTCTTTCATGGGCATATATAACCGCACTCTTTAGTTCATCTTCAGAGAAATTATAATCCTTCCGGTGCAGGCGCATATTGAACTTCTTTCCACCCAGATAAACAGCATCTGCTCCAGCACCGATAACTGCCTCCAGCACATCCCATTTCCCTACAGGTGCCAGGAGTTCCACTCTGTCTTTATCACAAATCATCAGCATCTTTTCTCCTATCTATTAAATAATCTGAATAAACACATCTAATGTGGTAAAGATTAGCAGGGTAACCCCGATAATTTGGTTTACCGTATAAGCTGCAGTTGTTACCCTTTGCAGGTCATCAGGTTTAACAATCAAATGTTCCCAGCAGAGGAGCGCACTTACCGCAGCTATACCCAGGTAATAGAAAAAGCCTGGCACAGCATGTGGTGGTGCGGAAAAAAGAGGTACCATAATCAGGAGTACAATCACAGCTAAATGTAAAGTTTTAGCGATCCTTAAAGCAGCTGGGATCCCAAACTTGGCAGGGATTGCGTAAATCCCTGTTTTTCTATCGAATTCAGTGTCCAGTGTAGCGTAAATAATATCGAATCCCGCTACCCAGCACATTACAGCTGCACTTAACAGCACAGGGGGTAAGGCAAAACTGCCGGTAACCGCCAGCCAACTAGCTGTAGGAGCCATTCCGCAGGCAAAACCCAGTACCAGGTGACAGGCCCAGGTAAATCTCTTGGTGTAGGAATAAATCACCATAATAAATAAGGCTACAGGTGCCAGTTTGAAACACAAGGGATTCAATTGCCAGGCAGCCAGCATCAGCAGAGCAAAGCCAATAATACTGATCATAAGCACCTCTTTGCCGGAAACAATGCCCTGGGGTAGATGCCTATGGGCAGTCCTGGGGTTTGCTGCATCGATGCGGGCATCGATCAATCGGTTCAGGGCATTGGCGGCATTTCTTGCCCCCACAAGGGCAACAATGATCCAAAAAAATACCCGTAGCTTAGGAAGCCCATTAGCTGCCAGCAGCATCCCCATCAACCCAAAGGGAAGGGCAAAAAGGCTGTGGCTGAACATAACCAAATCTCCATAAACCTTTAATCTGTTTAAACTAGAATGAATTTTGGAATGGATAACTGACATTTTCATATGCCTCTCTAAAAATCTATATCATATAAAAATTCGCTATTAACGCTGTTTTTCCTCTTTGTTCAATGGCTGGGGCGGTTCTACCCAAGTTTCTTGCGCGGCGAACGATTACCAGAACCGTCCGCCCGGTGGTTTGACCGTTTTAGTGTAATCGTCAGTGCGATTATTAACAATCCTGTATAAAATAAGAATTTCTTCACACATTATAACTGTCAAACAGTATCTGGAATAAAGGGGGTTTTGTCGATGGATATGGAAAAGCCGCAGTATCGTTTGGCTGCAGTTGTTGCTCTCACACTTGTGCTCTTTTGCACAGTATACCTTGTTTGGCGCCAGGGCGGGCCTGATGCTGATCCCAGAACCGATACCACTGAAAGTGTTGCAGAAGCCAGCCCGGAAAGCAATGTCGATAACTTAGATCTTCTGTCCCGGGTTATCATGGGGGAGGCAGGAGAAGAGCCTTACCTTGGCCAGGTAGCAGTGGGAGCAGTGATTATGAACAGGGTGCGCAGCAGTACTTTTCCCAACAGTCTGAGTGGTGTGATTTTCGATCCCTGGGCCTTTGAATCCGTTGAAAATGGTTTTATCTGGACCCGTGAACCATCAGAGGAAACCGTACGTGCTGCAGCAGAGGCGTTAAACGGATTTGATCCCACCTATGGGGCGCTGTTTTTCTGGAATCCCAGCAAACCGGTGTCTCCATGGATCTGGTCGCGGCCGATTATCACACAGATTGGAGATCATGTATTTGCAAGATAGGAGGGATGAATATGAACCTGAGACGATACACAATAGCTTTAGCGTCACTGCTTGTTCTGTTAGGTGTAGCAGCCTTCTGGGGTGCCGACCAGGCTCAGGCTCGGCGCAGTGCTGAAACACGATTGGAAAACAAGTACAACAGGGCTTTTTATGAATCATTACAGAGGAGCAAAAATGTAGAGGCTCTGCTGTCTAAAGGAATGGCCAGTGGTTCTCCCAACAATGTTGATAACCTATTTTCAGATCTATGGTATAACGCCAATGCTGCCCAGGAGAATCTGCATCAACTTCCTTTATCGCATAATGTAATTGCTAAAACATCCAAATTTCTGACCCAGGTAGGAGATTATGCCTATGCCATCACCAAGCGTGATGATGGAACTAAGATGACCGATGAAGACCGTTCCACAATGAATAAGCTGTATAAAAATGCCCAGGCACTTAACCGGGAATTAACCAAAGTGCATCAGCAGGC
>CAZZEY010000247.1:0-2708 GCA_964653445.1 uncultured Syntrophaceticus sp.
GAACAAAAAATAACTCATATGTGAAAAATTAGCCTGCAGTTGGCTGAATTAACAGGAGGAGGGTAATAAATGCTGGTCGGTAAAATAGCACCTGATTTTTCCGCCGAAGCCTTTTATCGGGGTAAAATCATACAAGTTAATCTAGGAGATCTGAAAGGAAAATGGGTTGTTCTCTGTTTTTATCCTGGGGACTTTACCTTTGTCTGACCAACAGAATTGTCACACATAGCTGTACGCTATGCAGAACTGCAAAAGCTCAATGTAGAAGTACTTTCTATTAGTGTTGACAGTGTTTATTCCCATAAAATATGGAATGAAGTTGAACTATCTAAAATGGTTAAGGGTGGAATTCCTTATCCTATGCTTTCAGACCAAAATGGGAGGATCGGGAAACTCTATGATGTGTATGACGAAGATGCCGGGGTGAATATCAGGGGCAGGTTTTTGATCGCTCCTGAAGGCATTATTCAAGCCACGGAAATTCTGACACCACCTGTTGGGAGAAATCCACAGGAACTGGTCCGTCAAATAAAGGCTTTTCAGCATAACCAAGCAACCGGGGAAGTTATGCCTTCAGGGTGGCAGGAAGGCGGCCGAACTCTTATCCCATCTCTGAATCTTTCAGGTAATGTATGGAAAGTGTGGCAGCCTAAATAAGTTGAAGTTGAAATATAAACAACTACAGCCCTAAACAGCAGTAAACAGAGGTTTTCAGCGGTAATCAAATAGCGAATAATTGGTAGGGGGCGGCATAATGGCCATCAGGCCAACTGCCACCCCCTTTTTATATTCTAGTCCTTTTTTCTTCGCCATTCCCGGATCCAGCGCCACACAAAACGCCAGCAGCAGCGGAAAGGGAGAATCAGAAGACGAAAAAGACCTAAAAGACACTGCAGAAGAAAATTCAGTGTCCAAACAGTCAGGCGGAAAGGAAAAAGAAGTGTCTGACCGCAGATAATCATCAGTTTTAATAGTAAGCGCAGGAAACGTCCGATCTGGAGAAAACAGAAATAGAGCGGCTCTCTCACATAAGGGCTGATAAATCTGAGATAAAGAACCATCCCGACAGGCAGGAAGAGGATGGCTAAAAACCGCATCACCCCTCCTGTGATCTGAAAAAACACATAAAAATCTAAACCCGCACAGATGACCCAGAATAAAAGGTCAGTGAACTGTGTGGATAGATATCCCTGTCTGGTCTGCCTGCGTATTAAGCGGTAGCAATCAAAAAGAATGCCGTTTCCGGCCCCTAAACCGGTGACAATTAGGATCAGCAGCAACTCCTGAGCTACTGTTTGTGTCATTTGATAAGGCGTTCAAGAATATTTTTACCTTTGGCTTTGATTTTCTTGCCGCGCTGCTCACTAAATTCCAAAGAGGTGATCAGACCCTCGACCATCAATTCACCTGCAGTAAGGTCCAGGTGGGTAATGTGCATCCCTTCCCCCTTGAGAACCAGATTGCCGATCCCTGTTTCTAGGATGATCTCTTGTTCATCAAAGCTGACCACCTGCTGAACACCGGTTGTTCTGATCCTTTCCCTGTTGACTAAGGTCAGTTCTTGGTCCTGTTGCGGCAATGCGGGCCCCCCCTTTCATACATTCTACATTCCATAATATGTAGTGAAAGGAGTAATTAGACCCTCATAAAATCAAGGAAAGATTCTATTTATTTGAGCAAAACCGCTCATAGAGCATTTTTCCCAGCCCTGCTGTATCCTGTTTTGCCAGCATTAAGGCATACTGCTGGTCAAAAAGTTCTGTACAAAACCGTCCCTGGGAGGATTGGTCCCCGGAATTAATAGACCTGCGGGCAGATTTAAGCAGTTCCATCCAGAAAAAAGCCTCAAATTTCTGGCATGCCTCTCTTAGCTGTGCCTCCTGGGGTACTGCTGAAGAGTTACCCACACCAATGCCTGTGATCCGACTGATGCTCTGATACACCAAATCAACCTCCTTTAATTTACTCCGGCTTTCTTTATACAAAAATCAGCTTATCCCTTAACGGCGGAGGTTGTTCACTATAGAGAGCATCTCATCTGAGGCCTGAACCGCCTTGGAGTTCAGTTCATAGGTGCGCTGTGCGGTGATCAAACTAACCATTTCATCCACAACTCTAACATTGGATGCTTCGAGGGAATACTGATTCACTGAAACACCTTCACTGGATATTCTGGCTTCTCCAGATGCAGCACTGGTGCGGTAAAGGTTGCCTCCCACCTTCTCCAATCCCGCCGGGTTGTCAAATTGGGCTATTACCAGTTGTCCTGCATTGATCACATTTTCCACATCATCCACATAAGAGATCCTGCCATCTTCAGAAACTATAATGCTGTCTGTTCCAGGAAGCGGCTGCCGATCTTGTACCTCAACCCTGTAGCCCTCAGAAGTAACCAAATTTCCTGCAGAATCCAGCCTAAAGCTTCCATCACGTGTATAATATAACTCTCCTGAGGGCCCCCTCACCACAAAAAATCCAGAACCTGAAAGGGACAGATCCAGCGGGTTTTCTGTCTGCTGGATATCCCCCTGCTCAAAAATGGTATAAGAGGCAGCAGGGGAAACCCCCAGCCCAACATCAAGCCCCACTGCTTCTGGAGCTGTGGGTCGATGGATAGACAGGTACATCAGGTCCTTAAACTCCGGCCTTACCCGTTTGAAACCGGTTGTATTTATATTGGCGAGGTTATGGGAAATAGTATCGATATG
>CAZZEY010000248.1:0-2704 GCA_964653445.1 uncultured Syntrophaceticus sp.
ACTTAATATCAATACGATACTCTTCCTTGCCGATGAAAAATGTCAAAAACTTATCCTGCTGTGCATCTTCCACTTCTTCTTTATTTTGTAAATCCATATCCAGCAATTCGTTGTCACTCAAAATCTTTCCTCCTCCTGAAATGTCTGTCTATCATCAGTTCTTTACCTGTAATTCATATTTTTCCTTTGGTATTATGTATTTTAAAGTCAATGACCCCGTGAAATTTCAAGCAGAGCAGCGGTATCCAGAATCAAACTGACACCGCCATCACTTAATATGGCACAGCCTGAAATCCCTCGTACATGCTTCAGATAACCAGGAAGCCCCTTGATAACAATCTGCTGCTGCCCTATTAATTCATCTACAAAAAGACAGTACTTCTGCTCATTATGCTGAACTGCAATAAGTATTCCTTGGGTCAGGTTATCACAGCTATCTTCAATATTATAAAGTTCATGGAGACGAAGCACCGGCAACAGTTCACCACGTAACTGAACAACCTCAAATTGGTCAGAGGTGGTGGTAATCATAGATGAAGTGGGTTGGAAAGATTCTTTGATTGAGCTGATAGGGATGGTATAGCGGTTTCGTCCCACCCTGACAATCATCCCTTCAATAATAGCTAGAGTCAGAGGAAGTTTGATCACAAATGCAGTTCCGCGGCCTGGACTGCTGTCTATATCTATCCTACCGTTCATCTTTTCTAAATTTGCTTTGACCACATCCATGCCCACACCTCTGCCGGATATGTCAGAAACCGCATCTGCAGTAGAAAAACCTGGTGTGAAGATCAGCTGCCATATCTGTTCATCTGAAATATTTCTGCTTTCATCTTCTGTAATGATGCCTTTTTCTACCCCCTTTTGCACAATTTTTTCTCTGTTCAATCCGCGTCCATCATCTTTAACTATTATCCATACCTTTCCTGTGCGGTGCCTAGCCTCAATGAATATCTTTCCAGTTTCCGGTTTGCCTGCTTTTCTGCGCTTATCCGGGTCCTCTATCCCATGATCAACTGCATTTCTGATCAGGTGTTTTAGTGGGTCTGAGATCAGCTCGATCACTGTTTTATCCACTTCAGTTTCTTGGCCACGGACCACTAGCTCCACCTGTTTATTTTTCTGATGGGCAAGATCACGCACCAAACGCACCATTTTGCGAAAGGCTGAGGTCAGAGGAACCATCCTCAATGATAGTGCCACATCCTGTAACTCTTTAGTAATTTTGTCCATCTGTTTGATGGCTTTTCCCATTTTATCATCTGGATCATGAGACTGACAGGCCACCATTGCTTCTGCGATCACTAACTCACCTACAAGATTTATAAGTTGGTCAAGTTTTCTTGTGTCCACCCTTACAAACTGACTGCCATTATGCAGCCGAGCTTTGTATTCTGAATTTTCTTTTTCTAAAGAACTGTTTGAAGAGGAATACGGGCAGGATGGTTGGGCAGTCGGTGCTGAAACAGACTGTATACTGCTGTCAGGGGAGGCCTTTGTGGCTTGTGCAAAATCAAGGTGATCAATCTGCAGTCCAAGGGCGTTTTCCGCAAAGTGAATTACCTGCTGAACATCAGGCACTTCAGGTAACTGGCCATCATGCACCCGACGTATTCCTGCCCGTATTGTGTCAACAATGGTGAGTAGAACTGTAACAACCACTCCGTTACAGCTTTGCTTATTAATAACAACTTCTTTCACCACTTGTTCTGCCAGATAGCTTACTCTTTCAATACCTGTAAGTCCCAGTGTTGCGGCAGCATTCTTTAAAGTGCTGAATTCATGTAAATTCTGATCAGTAGAACCTATATCTGAGGTTTGTTCCAGCGCAAGTACTTTCGCTTCCGCTTTTTCACAAAGATTTATTCCTTCATCTACAAAACGCTCAAGCGTAACTGAGTTGATTTGGATATCCTCTGACTGTTGATCTCCCTGTTTCTCAGCTGAAACAGAATCTTTATCATTAATAAAAACAACCGCATCTGCCAGGTCACTTACTAAGTTTTTTGCAGTTTCTTCAAACCCTTGATCATGCGACTCTCTGTCCACCTGATCGAGAACATTCCTGATAAAATCTATGGTGCGACAGAATAGATCCACATGGCTTGGTTCTAGTTTTTTCTTTTCCGTTCTGAACAAGTCTAATAGGGTTTCAGCCCTATGGGTAACCTCAATGATGGACTTAAGGTTTAAAAAGGAAGCTGAACCTTTTATTGTATGGAAAAGCCGAAAAATGCTATTTATGACGTCTTCATCAGTTATCCCGTCCTCGTTTACTGTTCGTTCCAGTTCAATTATCTGAGGCTCTACCTCATCTAATAGTTCTCTGCTTTCATTAATAAACTCTGCAATCATTTCCTGTCTAAATTCAGCATCAAAAGAAGCTATTCTAATCACTTCCCTTGTCCATGATTACTTCATCTGCAGGATACAATTCTTTTACCTGTTCTTTTGTACAGCTCTGTTGATCGCTGCTAGAATACGTTCTGGTTGAAAGGGTTTCACCACAAAATCTGAGGCCCCAACTTTGATTGCATCACTTACCATAGACTCCTGCCCCATCGCAGAAATCATAATTACTCGAGCACCAGGATCTATTTCTTTGAGTTTGCCGACAGCTTCAATCCCATCCATTTGCGTCGTGGTAATATCCATTGTAAGAATGGGTGGTCTCTGTGTTTTGTGTGGTGTCAGAGGTTCATCA
>CAZZEY010000249.1:0-2702 GCA_964653445.1 uncultured Syntrophaceticus sp.
GCAAGCTGGCAACAAACGCCATCGTGAAGCTCTTTGGAAATTCGTCCGCGTTCTCGGTAGAATACTGTTAAAAAAATTGTATCAGCCAGAAGGTAATGAATACCTGATTCCTCCGGGACTGGTACTCTTAAGCGGACATCTTTTCTCCCGAAAGACACAGTATATGCCTGCTGTTTATATGGGGCTTATCTACCTGGGAAATTTGTTTCACAACAGGGCTGGAATAAAAGATAAAAACCAACAGTTATATATACTTACAGGTGATTTTCTGTTTGGTCATCTTCTTCAGCTGATCAGCGATCTAAAACATCTTTTTTTGTTAGAGAGGTTCGCTGATCTTATTACAACAATGAATGAGGGCTTTTCCGCAGCTGAAGAATACAGCATTAGGGACAATCCCACAAAAGAAGAACTGATTGAATTACTGCGTATGCAGTATGGCGCATTTTATGGAGAGTGCTGCGCTCTAGGGGGCCTTTTTGCAGGATGTAACAGCAAAGAGCAGTCACTGCTTAAGGAATTCGGTACAGCTTTAGGAATTGCTTATGGATATAAGAAGACTTGCTGTACATCGCTGCATTCTCATCAACTGTTAATTGAAGGTCTGCAGGCATTGTCTCAACTGCCTGTTTCACAGGACAAGACAGTACTGGTAAATTTTGCACAATATATTATAGATGAATGAATCCATTTTATCAATAAATGGTTTATCGTTATGAGGTGATCTATTTATGGCATACCGAGACATACATGAATTTATTGCAGTTTTAGAACAAAAGGGATTGCTGCATCGTATCAGTGCATTAGTTGATCCTGTGCTGGAAATAACAGAGATTACTGACCGGATCAGCAAAAAAGGGGGGCCAGCTCTGCTCTTTGAGAATGTAAAAGGTTCCTCCTATCCTGTGCTGATCAATGCTTTTGGGAGTTTTGAAAGAATGTCCCTTGCACTAGGGGTGGACCATCTTGATGAAATAGGTGCAAGAATCTCAAAAATGCTTGAGCTTGAGGATATAACAGGCAGTTTATTAGATAAAATGAAGATTTTACCTCGATTAGCTGAAATGGGGTCCTGGGTTCCAAAACTGGTCAGAAAGGCACCCTGCCAGGAGGTAATTCACCACGAAGATGCAACACTGGACATCTTTCCAATACTTCAGTGTTGGCCAGGTGATGGGGGACGTTATATTACCCTTCCACTGGTTTTTACCAAGGATCCGGAAACAGGCGGAAGCAACCTGGGAATGTATCGCCTACAGGTTTTTAATAGCAGAACTACTGGAATGCACTGGCATATTCATAAAAACGGTGCTGAAAATTATCGCAGACATCAAAGAATAGGTAAAAGGATGGAAGTTGCAGTTGCGCTGGGCGGAGATCCAGCTACAATTTATGCTGCGACAGCCCCCCTGCCCCATGGTATTGATGAAATGCTCTTTGCAGGCTTTCTGCGCAATGAACCGGTGGCTATGGTCAAATGTGTTACTGTAGATCTGGAAGTGCCGGCTCAGGCAGAGATAATTCTGGAAGGGTATGTGGATCTTGATGAAAAACAGATTGAGGGTCCTTTTGGTGATCACACAGGTTATTATTCCCTTGCTGATTATTATCCTGTTTTTCATATAAAATGCATTACCCACCGGAAGAATGCAATATACCCGGCAACTATAGTCGGCAAGCCGCCAATGGAGGATTGTTATCTGGGCAAAGCAACAGAAAGGATCTTTCTTCCCTTATTAAAGCTGTTTATGCCGGAAATTGTGGATATAAATCTTCCCCTAGAAGGTGTATTTCATAATTGTGCTGTTGTATCCATTAAGAAAAGTTACCCCGGTCAGGCGAAAAAAGTGATGTGCTCAATATGGGGAATGGGACAGATGATGTTTACTAAGATGATTATTGTTGTGGATGAACATGTCAATGTTCAGGATATGTCAGAGGTCTGGTGGAGGGTTTATAACAACACGGATCCGAAAAGAGATTTTATGATGGTAGATGGGCCAGTGGAGGTTCTGGATCATTCGTCTCCATTTCCTACTTACGGTTCCAAGGTAGGTATTGATGCTACAAAGAAGTGGCCAGGGGAAGGGCATAACAGAGAATGGCCGGATGAAATTGCTATGACACAGGAGATCAAAGAACTGGTTACTTCCAGATGGCATGAATATGGGTTTAAGCAGGGGGGTAAGTAAATGGCCCCCTGGGTTGTTGCTGTCACCGGAGCATCGGGAGTGATCTATGGAATTAAAGCTATTAAGGCTTTGCACTATGCGGGAGAAAAGATCTGTGTAGTGATATCAGATCCTGGCAAACGTGTGCTCAAGGAGGAGTTGGGGTGGTTTCTTACAGGGGATCAGAAGGAGACATCTCAGCAGATAAAAAGCTATCTTCGTTTATCCCCTGATGATCCATTACTCTCTTATTATGATTGGAAGGATATCGGGTGCTGTCTGGCAAGCGGTTCTTTTAACACAAAAGGGATGATTGTTGTTCCGTGTACTATGGCAACACTGGCAGGGATTGCCTGTGGAATGTCCCGCAATTTAATTGAACGAGCTGCTGATGTGACAATCAAAGAAAAGAGACATTTGATCCTTGTACCCAGGGAGACACCGTTCAATGCCATTCATCTAAAAAATATGTTGGAACTCGCACAGCTTGGGGTACATATTGTTCCTCCTGTGCCTGCTTTTTATTTTGGC
>CAZZEY010000250.1:0-2696 GCA_964653445.1 uncultured Syntrophaceticus sp.
AACCTCCTGACCGCTGTGCAATTAATTTTTATTCAGGTAAATTGACCAATTTTATCTCTTTGACCTGTTTTACCGCATGCTTTTTGTCGGGCAGGTTTGGTCCTACCAACTGCAGTGGACCAGAATCTTCATCCAGCGGCTCATCATTTGCTAAATAAGCCAGGAAGATACCATCATTGTAAGCCACATCCTTGGACTCAAACTCAGCTGTATAACCATCAGCAGATATCACCTGGATGGTATATCCTTTTTGGGACATATCACGATTAAACCGATAATGGCCGTCCTCTGTGTCAGCTCCATCTACCATTGAAACCATAACCCATAGGGGAACTCCTTTATATACGACCTTTTCGCCATCTTTGTTTTCAGTTTCAAACACCTGAGACGGATGAGTGGTATCAGGGCAGGTGGCGGCACTTTCAAAGGTTGACCGGTCACAGGTCGCCTCTTCTATCCCGCTTAAAGACAACTCCCATTCATCCACACTCGATGCTATTTTAATTTCAGCTATATCTTTTACCCAAAAGTGCCCATCAGAGATGGGATTTCCTTCACCGATGAAACAAATCCGCGGAGGGCTCTCCAAAACCCCTTCATCATCACATTCTATTGCCACAATAGCATCCAGTCCCCCAACCTTTAGGGCAGTCCCCTCTTTATCATAGGTCATCACATTCCCCATCACCTGATCATAGGTTAGGGTCATTTCATAACCATCATTGGCAACAATTGCGATAGCCTCTCCCTCTTTAATACCACCGATTAAATCCAACACATCCACCAGTTTCGGACCTGTTAAAGAAGCTGGTCCAACAATAGCACCGGTAGACTTTTTAAAACTTGCCTCACCGGTTACACTCTCCAGTGTAGTTAAATCTACAGTCTGCTCCTGTCCATCCTTGCCAACCAGTTTGATTTCCACCGGCTCTGTACTGGTACTACCACCATTGCTGGCATCATCAGCACAGGAAGTCATCATCAAAAGGCAAACCACCAACATCAGCACTACAGGAATTAATGATTTCTTCTTCATTTTAATACCTCCAGTTTTTTGAAACTTTACTGTTTTACCCCCATCTCATATCTGCTTTCACCTGGAATTATTTCTATCAAAACCTCCTTTCTGGTGCCTTAATGCTTAGTGAAATTATTCACTTACTACATACACAAATTAAAAAGCCCAGTTCCCTTTAAGGAAACTAGACTTGAGTTTGCCCGGAGGCTGAACACAAATAAACCCGGCCTCCTTTTTAAAACTAGCCGGGTAAATCGATCTCCTTTCCAAAAAGGGAGGCTTGAAAATTTCTTTTCAAACCCTACCGTCTGCCCACCATAGCATTTTGCTTTAGGTCAAAGCAGCTCGGAGGTATTATTCAATTGTCATCATAACTTATTAGACATTAAAAAGGAAAATCCTGCAGAGGAGGTAAAAATTTTGGAGAATTATCTGTGCGGTGGAACGGTTCTAGTGATCGGTCGGCGAGCAATAATGCAAGCCTGGCAAGAATAGATGTCGGAAACCAGAAGTCAGATGTCGGAAAAATAGATTGTCCTATAGCTTGGAAAATAAACCGCAAAAATCTCCAATCCACTTACCGATCTGAATAAAGCAATAAAGCAAGCCTGGCACCGGTTAGGATTCTAAGCTGTCACCAGCAGGCCCACAGCCATAACAGCCATACCTGTGATCAGCCCATATATGGTGAGATGGTGTTCTCCATATTCCTCTGCGGTGGGGAGAAGTTCATCCAAAGAGATAAATACCATGATCCCTGCTATCGCTGCAAATAATATGCCAAAAACCGTATCATTCAGTATTGGTAAGAAAACCAAGTACGCAAGGATCGCGCCCAGCGGTTCCCCTATCCCAGATATCAAAGACCAACTTAATGCTTTTTTCCGGCTGCCTGTTGCAGAGTAGACAGGAATTGCCACAGATATACCTTCCGGGATGTTATGGATTGCAATAGCAATGGCAACCGCAATCCCAAGAGACAACTGCTGTACTGATGAAACAAATGTAGCCATACCCTCGGGAAAATTATGTATCGCAATAACAAGAGCTGTAAATATCCCGGTCCTGAGAAGTTTATTACCGTTGAATAGATCGTATTTGTCGGATTCCTCAACTTTGTGTGGTGATTCATGAGGATTTGTGGCAGATGGGATCAGTTTATCAATAACTGCAATCAGCAGAATTCCTGCAAAAAACGCAAGAATATTGACCCATGAACCCAAACCACCCAGACTGGAGATCAATAAGTTCCTTGACTCAGCTAGCAGTTCCACAAAAGAAATATAGATCATCACTCCAGCTGAAAAACCCAATGAGACAGACAAGATTTTTATATTTATTTGCTTAAAAAACAGCACGATCAGTCCGCCGATTCCTGTTGACAACCCAGCTAAGAGTGTCAGCAGCATCGCTATCCAGACATTTGATAAATCCATTTATCCAAGCCCTTCTTAAAAATGCTGAGCAGCCAGTCATTTTTCGTGAATCAGCTGCGCCATATAACAGCTGTGTAATTATTATACATTAAAAAACATTTTATATTATTAAGTATACATAGCGCACTGATAAAAGTAATAATTACCGCGGCCGATAACGATAAGCCCCCAATAGGAAGTTCCCCATCAATCATCGCACACAAACCCACCCTCAACGGATAGCGTTTATTAAGAGCGATAGT
>CAZZEY010000251.1:0-2651 GCA_964653445.1 uncultured Syntrophaceticus sp.
GGCAACAGTTGTGTGTTCCCCCTCAGATCTGGTGTATCTGGTATTGGGGTTTTTGTGTTCAGAAGGGATATTAGTTAATCGTCAGGACTTAAAGGACATTACTGTTGAAGAGGACAGAGGATTGGTTTATGTTGAGGTAAACGAGTCTGAGCATAAACTGGCTGGTAAGGTTTTTTTAAAAAGGTATATCACCCCCTGCTGTGGGCGCAGCAGGTCATCTTTTTATTACACTACAGATGCTCTTCTTTGCAAAAATGTTGTTTCTGATACCAGAATAACTGCTGGTAGGGTCAGAGCTCTAGCAGGAGAATTAGAGGAAAGATCGAAACTCTTTCACCGAACAGGTGGAGTGCACAGTGCTGCTTTGGCTGATGATGAGAGAGTACTGATCTTTCAACAGGATATCGGCCGGCACAACACTCTTGATAAGATAATGGGGCAGTGTTTTCTAAAGGAGATTCAGCTCGCTGATAAGGTGATAGTATTCAGCGGACGGGTTTCCTCAGAGATCCTTTTGAAAGCAGCCAAAATGGGTGTTCCCATCCTGATATCACGTTCTGCTCCCACAGATCTTGCCCTGGAGCTCGCCGATGATTTGGGCATAACGGTGATAGGTTTTGCAAGGGGAGATAAGTTCAATATTTATACCCATTACCACCGGGTTTTAGTGGAAGATGACATTGATTGAATAATTGAGGAAAAGAGGTGTTTTATTAGTGAAGCTGTCAACAAGGGGTAGATATGGGTTAAGGGCTATGTTGGATATAGCAATAAATCAGGGTGATGGACCCATTACACTACACAGCATTTCAGAACGCCAAGGAATTTCAGTAGGCTACCTGGAGCAGTTGATGGTGCCATTGAAAAAGGAAGGGCTGATCCGCAGTGTGCGCGGTGCTCAAGGTGGGTACCTGCTAGCCCGGGAGCCTGAGAAAATTACGGTTGGCGACATTATCCGCGCCCTCGAAGGACCGATTGCGCCTGTTGCCTGTGTCAGTGAGGATTTCCCAGAGGAATGTGACCGGGCAGAGGGGTGTGTTACGCGTTTGGTTTGGGCGAAAGTCAGAGATTCTATCGCTGAAGTCTTGGATTCATTAACCCTTGCTGACCTGATCGAAGAAGCTAATAAGAGTTCTGATCAGTAAACAGATGAGGGAACTGAAATGGGTGAGGAGTTTGTCTATTTAGACAATGCCGCAACAACATGGCCAAAACCTGAACAGGTTTACCAAGCAGTAGACAAAACCATGAGGGAGAGCTGTGCGAATCCTGGCCGTTCTTCTCATCAGATGTCGCTCAAAGCCGAGCGAATTGTGGAGGAGGCAAGGCAGGCTGTAGCACAGTTTTTTAATGCACCTTCACATAAAAATGTGGTCTTCACTCTCAACTGCACAGATGCCTTAAATATTATCCTTAAAGGACTTATCAAACCTGGGGATAGAGTGATCACTGGTCCTTACGAACACAACTCAGTGATGCGGCCACTGCGTACCCTCCAAAGGTCCGGAACATCTGTTGCAATTGCGCCAGGAACAAGTGATTTTAGCATTGATCTGGATAGATTTCGGAATCTATGCAAAGAAGGCGTTGATTATGCTGTTGTTTCCCATGTTTCGAATGTAACTGGTTGTATCGCGCCTGTCAGGGAGATCGCAGATATCGTCCATGAAAAAGGGGGGATCCTGATTCTGGATGCCGCTCAGAGTGCAGGGATCATTGACATAGATATGCAACTGCTAGGAGTAGATGTGATCGCAGCTCCTGGACATAAAGGATTAATGGGGCCTATGGGGGTAGGCATTCTTGTGCTTGGAGATAACCTTCCTGTTCAACCCTTCAGGGAAGGGGGTACAGGTAATAAGTCTCAAGAGGATTCCCAACCAAAGGAACTTCCCTGGCTTTTGGAAGCGGGAACGGCAAATTTACCGGGTATCGCGGGGCTCCTGGCGGGAATACGCTATATCCAATCTATTGGGGTTAATACTATAGCAGAGCATGAAAAAGAACTGGCTCGCAGACTGGTGGACGGTTTAAAAAAACTTGATGGTATAAGGTTCTATTGCGATCCCGGGGAACCTCAGACTGGTGTAATATCTTTTACACTGGATTTTATGGATGTTTCCCTGACGGGAACCATGCTGGATCAGGCATTCAATATCGGGGTCCGCACAGGGCTGCATTGTGCCCCTGCTGCACATAAAACTATTGGTACATTCCCAGCGGGAACTGTAAGAGTTAGTTTTGGATATTATAACAGATCCGATCATGTCGACAGACTTATTTGCAGTCTATATGCCCTTGCAAGATGACAACTCTACCTCCCCACATAGGACAAAATAGGACAAAGACTGTTCCCGCACTAACCAACGGCCAAACTGCTCAATATTGCAGTGTAAGGCGATAAAGCAGACTGACTGGAGTTTTTTATTTTGACCACAAGGATTTCAATGGGATTGACAGCCCTGGAAAATTCGGATGTTCCACAATTTCTTCCTCCATACCTGATGCAACCAGGGCATATAAGCCATCATGCAAGGCAAAGCATTCCAAGGTTTTTTGCTGAGGATCAACCAGCCAATAGTGTTGTACCTGAGCTTTCTGATAAATCCGCATTTTTTGCAGCCGGTCTTTGCGCACGCTGGAAGGAGACA
>CAZZEY010000252.1:0-2628 GCA_964653445.1 uncultured Syntrophaceticus sp.
AGGGACGGTGTGACAAGGGGGCGTGACAAGGGGACGGGGTTACTGTCACAAATGCCACGTCATTCCCCCTGTCAGACTGCGTGACAAACATCAAGTTTTTTCTAAATAGTATTTATTTAACAATGCTAAATCAGGGAAAGCACTGGAAAGCGCAGGACGGCCATTTTTGACTTATTCTCATTTATTTTCACGTGAGTCAAAGTCACCGTCCCCTTGACTCACCGTTGTTAGAGTCGTCCACTTTGACTATAATTATTTATGATATATTTCAATAAGGGGAGATTGAAGATGGATGACTTCGGCGATCTCTTTGGAAAACTGTTCGAAAATCCCGAAATGGAGGTCCGCAACTGCGAGAACTGCAACAGCGGCATTAGAACAAAAGAAGGCCTTCAATGCTGTATCAACAAAAGGGATGAGTGTATAGGAAATGGGGAGTACAAACACTGGAGCCCAATGGTGGTTATCGGGGATGAGTTAGAGGAGTATTGATATGGGGCCAAATAGGTAAGGGTTGTCGGGGAGTGGGCAACCCTATTTGTATAGAGGTGGGAAGCGGGAGGTTGGAAGTGGGAATGGATGTCAGAAGCCGGAGGTCAGAGGTCGGAGAAAAGAGCAAAAAAGGGTTGTCCATGTGGACAACCCTTTTTTGTTAAGGGAGGCTATATGATGTATTATTAAGTGGAGAGTGTTTCATCAACTACAGCATGTTGTTCTATGCTTGCTTTTTGTTCCATTTTTGCGACGTGTTTATTTAATACTCTCGAGATAGAGACGAACATGAGGATCATAAAGATTAGGAAAGGCAGCGCTCCCACAATCGAAGCTGTCTGCAGTGCAGTCAGTCCTCCGGTTAACAAGAGTACCAAAGCTAAACCACCTTCGAGGCAGCCAAGGAGGATGCGCAGCCAGGTCTTCGGGTTTTCATTACCATAAGAACAATACATACCTGCAACAAATGTTGCCGAGTCTGCTGATGTGATGAAGAAAATAGCAATAACCAAGATTAAAATTACTGACAACAGGGTTGTTCCAGGCAACTGCTGTAACAGCCCGAAGATTGGGCTCGCTGTGCTGGCATCCAGCATCGGTTTAAAATCGAAAATGCCGTTGTGCTGCATAAAAAGGGCATTACCACCCCAGACACACATCCAGGTGGAGCAGATCAGTGTAGGCACAAGCAGAGCACCCATGACAAAGTGTTTGATCGTCCTGCCCTTTGAGATACGGGCAATGAAACCTCCTACAAATGGTGCCCATGCTATCCACCATGCCCAGTAGAAAACTGTCCATCCGCCAACCCATGCTCCGTCATTTAAAGCATTGGTCCAGGTGCTCATGGGAATATAGTTTTGGATCATTTCACCCAGGCCTGTTGTTAAAGCATTCATCACAAAGCGCGGATTGCCTAAAACAAAAACAGCAACCAGGAGAAAACCAGCTAACCAGAGGTTAGTATTGCTGAGAATTCTAATTCCGTTTTTGATACCTGTTACCGCTGATATAATAAAACATACAGTAAATACTAAAACTAGTATACAGTAGATAGTATTAGATGCAGGAAATCCGAAGACAGCGTTTAACCCCTCAGCAACCTGCATAACTCCCAAACCTAGAGAAGTAGCTACCCCCAAAAATGTAGCAAAAATAGCTGTAAAATCAGCAACAGGCATCAGCCAGCGGTGTTCCCCGACCAGCGGTTCGATAACAGATCCGACCAAAAATGGGCGTCCCAGATTATAAGCAAAGTAGCCCAAACACATTCCCACAACTGAATAAACCACCCAGGCACCTAAGCCCCAGTGGAAAAAGGAATAGCGCAGAGCAACTCCGAGTGCTTCATCTGATGCTGGCTCACCAAAAGGAGGAGTAAAATAATGGCTCAGAGGCTCACTAACTCCCCAGAATACCAACCCTATACCCATTGCAGCTGCAAAGAGCATAGCAAACCATCCTAAAGTTGAAAACTCCGGTTTTGCGTCATCGCCACCTAATCTAATTTTGCCCCATTTAGAAAAACAGACAATGATCATAGCGACAACAAAAAATAAGACTACTACTAGAAACAACCACCCCAAGTTTGCAGTGATCCAGGCAAGCGTTGCGTTCATCGCTGCATCTAATCCTGATGGAGATATTATTCCCCAGAGCACCAGAGCACCGATAACAACGCTTACTACAATCAGCATTGCCTTATTAATGCCGTTCTTTTCAGGTATAGATTCCAATAGCCTTTCCCCTTTCGTAATGTTTTCAATAAAAACATAATTCCGAAAAAACATTACCTAACAACATAAGTGAACGGAGTATTAGTTAACGTTTAATCACCCCCTGACTGTGATACATAGTATAAAGAGCAAGAACAATGCCAGGAGATATATTGGGTATAGCGTGAAATCGGGGTTAAAAGGGGGGTAAACAATGATACAGGCAGCATTTAGTAAGATGTTTAATAAATAGTTGTCTTCTATTTTGCATGCCAACAAAATAGGCACTGATAAATCTGTTGGCACTTTGTTTGCAGAAATTGTATCCCCTGGCATCAGAAAATTATCAAAATAAACCTGTGGTTTCCCAATATTACTCAAATTTTCCCGACCTGTAGGCTGTCAGATAATTGCAGCAGTA
>CAZZEY010000253.1:0-2620 GCA_964653445.1 uncultured Syntrophaceticus sp.
GGAATTTTGCCAATTGAACCGGTGGATCTGGCAGCTGTTTTTGGTTATGCCTTACCTTTTCTGGAACTGTTAGCAGGTATCGCTATACTTTTAGGGATCCTGACGAAACTTGCATCTTTAGGAGGAGGATTACTAGGGTTATCCTTTTCCATCGGTGAAGCGATTGTGTTAATGCAGGGCAGGAACATAGACTGCGGTTGTTTTGGTGGGGTAATAGACACACTTGTTGCTCAGACTTTTTATTTAAGTGTGGCTATAGTTATATTGGCTATTTTGATTTTAACTTCACCAAATGCCAAGTTCTGTTCAGTTGACAAAAAACTAGGCATAAACTGGTAGCTGGTTCGGCCATATTTTAACCATTTATTAAGGAGGGGCGCAATATGTGGAAGATGAGAAGGCATAAATCAATAGCCTGGCTATTGGTCGCTGTTTTCGTCCTATCAGTGTTTATGATGAGCGGATGCGGTTCGGGATCTGAAGCAGAACAAGCAAGTACTTGGAACCTCGTAAATCCTGAAGGGGTTCAAAAAATTGAAGCTATTGAGCTAAATGAACATCCCTCTAGTTTGGAAGGCAAAACAGTTGCTTTGCGCTGGAATGGAAAGGAAAATGGGGATATTTTCTTGGACGTAGTGGCTGAGCAGTTAGAGAAAGATGTTAAAGACATCAATATAATCAAGCTTTATGAGACAATGCCTGAAACCAATGATTATGGGGCAAATAAAATGGGTCCCGAGGTTATCGATAAGGTTGCAGCATTAGAACCAGATCTGATAATCGGGGGCCAGGCTGATTGAGGGTCCTGTACAGCACAGCTGGTAGTTGACCAGCTCAAATTTGAAAAAGCAGGTATCCCTACAGTTACTATCGCGACAGGTGATTTTGTAGAATTAGTAGAGCAAACTTCTTTTGATAATGCTGGTGCCGTAATTAGTTATGTAGTTGTAGAGCATCCCATGGGTGGTATTGGAAAAGATGCTATAACTGAAAAAGCAGAAAAGGCTTTTCCCGATATTTTTGAGGCCGCTACCAAATGGCAGCCTGAACAAGCAGATGCTGACAAATTAAAACAAAAAGAACCTTATCCAGCAGAAACATTTGAGTTTGAAGGAACAACTGCTGAATTGAATCAGATGTTTGTTGATAATGGTTGGTCTACAGGTATTCCGATTGTTCCTCCAACACCTGAAAAAGTTCAGGCGATGTTGGAAGGTACAAGCCGTGATCCAGATGAAGTGGTATGGGTAGTTCCTCCACGCAATGGCATCTTGACAGTAGAATTAGTTGCAACCCACGCTGTTATGGCCGGATGTAAACCGGAGTACATGCCTGTTATTCTAGGTATTTTGGATGCTATGACCGATCCTGAATTTAACTGGGCAGCATTAACCTCGACCACCCACCCGAATGGTGTTCTGGCAGTGGTTAATGGTCCAATAGCCAAAGAGATCGGACTGGCCAGTGGTACAGGAGCAGCGGGTGGTTTTAATCATGCCAACGCATCAATTGGGTACGCAATATCCTTAATTACTGATATCGTTGGCGGTTCAACACCACCGTCACCTGATAAATCATCTTTGGGTTGGTCTGGTAACATCGTAGCAACTGTTGTGGCAGAAAATGTTGATGAAAGTCCCTGGGAATCTTACAGCAAGGAAAAGGGCTATTCTGACGAGGATAATATCGTGACTGTTTTCTCCGGAGGCCCACCATTAAACATTGCAGATCACTCCAGTGTAGATGTTGATGGCGTACTGCGGGCATTTGCAGATTCTGTCTCTTATGCAGGCCAGAATACTGCATGTGCAATAGACACTGATGTTATTCTTCTCATAAACCCAGAATTTTCGAAGTTGATCGCGGATGCGGGTTATACTAAAGAACAGTTTAAAGAATGGCTGTGGGAGAATGCCCGCAAACCTGCAAGTGCATACCCTGATCAGTGTGCTGAGTGTGCTTCCGAAACATTAGACACTGCAGTTGATAACGATACTCTGGTGCCTCCTGTAAGCAAGCCAGAACACTTCCAAATTTTTGTTGTCGGCGGACAGGGTAAACACTCACAGTATTGGCCGGGTTTTGCCCATTTCCTCTTGGGAATTCAGGACCAAACTGTTGTGACAACTGAAATACAAAAATAGCAGCTGTATATAGGTAAAGAATATTAAACAGCGGCATATGTTCACTATGCCGCTGTTTGCTGTTCGTCCGAGGTTCTGTAATTTAGTGTAATTTATGGTGTACCGGATATATGGAGCTCAATTTTGGGCTCCCGGATGTTTATCGTTGGTTTTTTCGACAATTCTTGCGGAAAAAAATATCTGATCTATATTAATGATATAGGATTGGAGAACAAAAGGTGAAGTGACAGTTAATACTTTTTGTCTATAAGGAGCATACCTTTTATGCAAGAAAAAGCAACTGCACATGCCTATCGTCTGTTAAATGGTCTGTTGGAAAAAGGTCTCCCCTTTATCGCAGCTCATCTAGGAAAGAAGATAAAATATCCAATAGTGATCACTGATATTATAGGAAGGATTCACTATCCGGATGAGCCGGGCAGTCTGTTACAGCTCGATGATCTCTTTGTAGAACTTCCTCATAAAATGAAGGACGA
>CAZZEY010000254.1:0-2619 GCA_964653445.1 uncultured Syntrophaceticus sp.
TATAATTCATATTGTTATTGTGGTACTCTTCTAGTTTTTCTTCAACTATCGGCTTATATTCCGGTTTTGCTGTATACTTCGGCCATCTTTCTAACGAAACCATTATGATCAGCACCACAATAATAATTGCCAAAATAAAAAACCGAATATTTTTATACTTTGACATAAGAACCGACCTTTCACAATAACATATCGATGTTATTAGCTGCTTAGCACCTCAATCACTCATATACCCATCCCTTTTGCTCATACCCTACTGAGATAATAATAGCAAAACTTCAGCTATTCTTCTCCCAGCAAATCCATCACCATATGGCTGTGGCTGCTCTGTAGAGAGTACCTCCTGTGCCCAGGATAAACTGCTCTGTACAAACCCCTTTTCAGGATGAGGAAGCAGCTTATTCCAGCCGGCTTCAACTGTTTCCACCCATTCGGTCTCAGTTCTCAGGGTATTGCAGGGTACACCCAGCATAAACGCTTCTTTCTGCAGTCCACCTGAATCAGTGACTACCAATGAAGCCCTGCGGACAGCCCCTAACATTTCTTTATACCCTAAAGGTTCTATTACTTTAAAAGGAAATGCATTTACATAATTATCGAGCCCAAAAGCTGATATCCTTGCCTTTGTGCGGGGATGAATTGGGAATATGATGGGGAAAGGAGAATCAGACATTGCTTTCAATAGTGAGGCTAGTCTTTCCTTATTATCTACATTTTCTGCTCGATGGAGTGTTAAAACAATATATTTTCCATTGCTAAGTTTGTCTTTTAGTCCAATAGGTAACACCAGATCATCTTTTACCATTTGTAAAGCATCTACCATCACATCGCCGACGTTCACTACAGCAGGTCTTTCTTGGCTAAAACTGATTTTTTTGCTCTCCCTAGGTAATAATTCGCCGTGGTTTACTACATTATTAAAACCCTCATCGGCAAGATTGCAGCATGCTGCTTTGCAGGGGCAAAAAAGTACAGCTGCCAGGTGATCAGTCAAAACACGGTTGATCTCCTCTGGCATCTTCCTGTTGAAACTTCGCAAACCTGCCTCTACATGAGCCACAGGTATATGGAGCTTAGCTGCAGCGAGAGCCCCAGCAAGTGTAGAGTTTGTGTCTCCATAAACAACAACTACATCTGGCTGTTCATCTAAATATACCTTCTCTAATGCCTCCAGCATTTTAGCTGTCTGCTCCCCATGCAGGCCAGAACCGACCCCTAAATTATAATCGGGATCAGGGAGCACCAGTTCCTCAAAAAAAAGAGCGGACATCTGAAAATCATAATGCTGTCCGGTATGCACCAAAATGCTTTCAATCATCTTTTTCCCAGATTCTTTATTTACCTGCTCAAATGCTCTCAAGACCGCCGCTGTCTTTACAAACTGCGGGCGGGCGCCAACTACTGATAGTATTTTCAACTATAGATCCGACCTTTCAAGAAAACTAACCTTTTAGTATCTCATCATAAAACGAGAGCAGTTTTTCAGCCTCTTGATCCCAGTTATACCGCTCATATACAGCCTCCTGGCCGCGCTTACCCATATCCTCTGACTCAGCTGGGTGTTCCAGTATCCACTGAACAGCATCTGCGATTTTTTTCGGATCGAGTGGGTCAACCAACAGCCCACAGCCGATATCATCTATTATTTTTCGCCACAAGGGAAAATCTGAAGCAATAACAGGCAAACCGGCAGACATATATTCGAAGAGCTTGTTCGGCATGGCATCAACATGATTTGGTGCAGGGTGAAAGAGAACTAAACCCACCCGAGCCCTGCCTAACAGCTTCGCCACCTGCTCCCTGGACTGCCAGCCAATAAAATTAACACGCCTGTCTGCACTGCTGACTGCTTTTTGTACATCTTGTTCAGTGATACTGCCGGCAAGCACCAAATTTACAGCAATATCTTCTGGTATTAACCCTACCGCTTTAATCATTTCCTTAATCCCGCGGATCATGGTTATTCCGCCGACATAAACAACAGCAGGCGGCCGCTTGCAGTACGGTACCGCTTCAACAGCTTTTAGTTCCCCTAAAATTGGATAGTTATGTACCACCACTGTTTTGTGTTCAGGAAAACGCTCCGCAATTGTCGGAGTAACAGCCACAACACCATCAAAAAAGTGAACACCGACATTCTCAACTGTTTCAGAACAAATCGATACAAACCGCCGTAATAAAGGATTAATCCACGGTTTTGTCATTATCTGCCGGGGTAGATCTTCATGTACATCATAGATAACTTTCTTGCCCTTCAAGCTCAACATAATGCCTACAGGGATCAGTTCAGGATCATGAAAATGATATAGATCAGCATCCTCCTCTAGCGCAGCACTATATATATCAAGAACTGTTTTTAACATGCGCTCTTGGCGATTTTTCGGTTTTAAAACAGATTTTATTTTAATCCCATCTACTACTTCATCCTTGTTATGGCAAACTATTAATGCCACATCATACCCTGCTTGGGCTAAAGTTCTACACTCTTTAATAAAGATACGAACATCAAAACAAGGATGAGCAGAAGAAAAATGTACAACTTTTTTCTTGTCTAGCATAGTCTGCTCCATAGCTCTCAGCTCATTTATTTACATTAAACTATATTAAAATATATAGAAT
>CAZZEY010000255.1:0-2594 GCA_964653445.1 uncultured Syntrophaceticus sp.
AGTCTTCTCCATACTTATCTATCAAGGATGGAATCTGGGCTGATTTACAGGTGTTACATACCGCACCTGACTTTTGTCTGACAGGTGTGATGTTTCGTATATCATCCAAGGTATATAGGTGCCCCCGATCCTCATTGTATTCTACAGAGAAACCATATCCAGCAAAAAGATTCTCAAGGTATGGATACCTTTCCAAGTGTGATTCTTTTTCAAATGCACCACCGTATTTTCCATATTTATTGTAGTCCTCGACTGTATCTATAATTAAGTTTTTTTGGTAACTGTCATAGTGGCGTGGGTAGTGTTTGCCCCAGACAGCAGGATCAGCTTCATTGGCTCCAATTGCTGGAAGATTAGGCTTCTCAGCTAACTCCTTATTTTGATAATAAAAAACCACAGATCCCACAGCAGCTAAAATAATAATAACAGCAACTGTGACCATAAATAATGTTTTTTTATCCCTCATAGTAACTCCTCCCTATTTATTTCATATGAGGAACATCCCGATGACAGTCAAAACAATAACTACCGCAATTTTCCTTAGTATCACCGGTTTCTCTCATCAGGGTATTATGACAGCGCAAACAATTCTCCTGCACCACATCCTTTCCCAGTTCAGATATACGGATATGTTCATCTCTGCCGGTCAACACCGCCAGCAGGTCCTTGGTACCTGTATAAGATTTATATATTCCACCCCGCAAAACATCATGTGGCACATGACAGGAACCACAGGTTGCTGCCTCCCGGTGAGATGACACTAAATAAGTATCAATATAGGGCTGCATAACATGACAGGTGCCGCAAAAGCCGGGTCCATCCATTGCACTGCTTACAACCGGCAGTTTCATAAATAAAAAAGCGCCAATCAGTAAAAATGGTACAGCCAGCATCAGCAGCAAAATCTTTCTTTTGTCCCATGAAAAACTTCCTTTTTTAGTGATGCCCGCTCCCCCCATTTATGAATGATTGCAATTCTTATTTCGGATCAAGAAAGGTGAAATTATATTCGTTTACGTATTGGTATACTTCGACATATAACCCAAAACACCTCTGTTTTGGTTTCAATAACCAAATAATCTATGAGACATCCTCTTGACATACACGCTGGATAGGGACAGCAAAAGTAGAGGCGGAAGGTCGGAGGTCAGAGTGGATGTTGGAATTGGGAAAAAAGATTGTTCTGGAATAAAGCAATAAGACAAGCCTGGCACCGAAAAGGCACCGAAAAAGAGTGGGCTGTCTCTTAAATGAGACAGCCCACTTATTGCTAATTTGTAATTATTCTTCCTGTTCAGCCTTGTGTTTTTCGATAATCTCTCCAGCAAGGCGGGCAGGGACCTCTTCATAACTGGAAAACTCCATTTTAAAGGATCCTCGTCCTTGGGTAATTGACTTCAAAGCAATGGGGTAATCCTGCATTTCGGCAAGGGGTACTTGAGCTTTGATTACCTGTGTACCGTCCTTTTGTGGTTCCATCCCCATGATTTTGCCCCGTTTCCCATTAAGATCACCCATGATATCCCCCATGAACTGCTCTGGGACGGTGATCTCCACATTCATAATTGGCTCCAGCAGCACAGGGTCAGCCTTTTCCATTCCCTTCTTAAATGCCATAGAAGCTGCTATTTTAAAAGCCATTTCTGAAGAATCCACCGGGTGATAAGAACCATCATAAAGTGTAGCCTTAAGGCCAATAACAGGGTATCCTGCTAGGATTCCTTCAGTGATTGCTTCTCTGAGGCCTTTTTCTACAGCAGGGAAATACTGCCTGGGCACCGCGCCACCGAAAACCTTTTCTTCGAAAACAAAATTATCTTCTGTAGTGGGTTCAAGGGTTAACCAAACATGACCATACTGACCGCGTCCACCAGTCTGTTTCTTGTATTTACCTTCCTGCTGAACTGTTCCCCTAATAGCCTCTCTGTAAGGAATTTTCGGTGTCTTGGAGGTAACATCCACTCCAAACTTTTGATGCAGCCGCTCCAGAACGATATCAAGATGTGTTTCACCGGTTCCGGTAAGGATGGTTTCTTTTGTTTCCGTATTCTTTTCAATACGTAGTGTAGGATCAGCCTCGGTCAATTTTCCTATAGCACCACTCAGCTTATCCTCATCACCTTTACTCTTGGGCTCAATAGCAACAGAGAGCATTGGCTCTGGAAAATCTATCCCTTCAAGAATTACAGGGTTATTCTTTTGACAGAAGGTATCACCGGTTTCTGTTTCCTGTAATTTAGCAACTACACCAATATCACCCGCTTTGACCACAGATAGGGTTTCCTGCTGTTTTCCTCGCATAGTAAAGATCTGCGCGATCTTTTCTTCTTTTTCTTTATTGGCATTATAGACGACACTGTCGCTTTTGATTTCTCCACCATATACCCTGAAAAAATTCAATTTGCCCACATAGGGATCAGCTAGTGTTTTAAATACGAGTGCAGACATAGGCTCTTCAGACAGCTTATTCTCAGCTTTGTCCTCTGGTGAGGGCACAACCTCAACAATAAAGTCAAGCAGGTGTCTAATACCGATATTGTGTAGAGCTGTGCCGCATAGAACCGGAACAAAACTGTTAGCTTGAAATGCTTTTT
>CAZZEY010000256.1:0-2577 GCA_964653445.1 uncultured Syntrophaceticus sp.
TGTAACTGCAAACTGCATCATTCACCAGGCCGCCAATAATCACAACTGGCTGTGACTCCGCTTTTTTTTCTTTTACTAGATCAACAGTTTTTTTCATTGAATCATAAGCATCGGAAATCAAACCTGACATACAGATAATAGGTGCACCAGTATCCTGCTGTTTCTTCACAAAAACCTGTGCGGAAACATCTACCCCCAAATCGAGCACAGATATCCTATACTGACGCAAAGTGGTAATAGCGATGTTCTTACCTATGTCATGAATATCTTTTTCCACAGTACCAAAAATAATCTGTGGGTTCTCCACCTGCTGCTCCTCAGTAGAACCCAAAATGAGCTCTTGAGCTTCTTTATATATTTCGGCAGCCATTACAAGATCAGCAAGAAAATACTTTCCCTGACCATACATATCTGCAACTATATCCACCCCTGTTCTAACATCTTCTAAAAGAATATAAGGGTCGATACCTCTGGAGAGGCAATGACGAACCAGAGAGAGCACTTTATCATCCTTGATCCTGACCACAGCAGAAACGAGCATCTTCCTCACTGTCCGCATAGCAATTCACCTTTCTTTAAACAGGATGGGAAAAAGCAGTCAATGTGAACCGATCACCACGGCATATCATCTTGGACCATCCAATGGGTTGTTTTTTTGATGTATAGATAATCTGCTCTACACATAGAGCAGGCAAACCCACCCTGGCATCCAACAATTCCGCTTCCTCCTTTGATAGAACAGCAGCAGAAACCTCCAGTTTGTTTCGCACTGAAAACAATTCGGTGTGGCTTGCTACAAGATCTGGAAAAGCAGCATAGGCGATCTCTTTTTCGAGCAAAGGGATCCCCTTCATATAAGGTATAAACCGGGAATCAACAGCAACAGGGCTTTCTGTGCTGGATAAAACTCGCTTCATCTTAATGATCTTAGAGCCCTTCTTGACAGCAAGTTTGCGGGATATCTTTTCATCTGCAGAAACTACGTTTAGTTCAAGGAGTTTGATCTGTATCTTTTTGTTTTTACCCAGCAGGTTATCATCTGAAAACTTTAACTGCAGAGTATCCATAGGGGGATTTTTAACAAAACTCCCCTTACCCTGAATGGATTCAACATATCCCTCATTAGCCAGCAGGCTACCCCCCTGGCGCACGGTCATGTGGCTGACACCGTACTCTTTGGCAAGCTGCGCTGTTGAGGGCAGCATATCTCCCGGTTTCAATTCCCCGGATTCAATTTTTTCCTTGATATCTTCTGCCAGGCGGTAATAAGCCGGCAGATAAGATAAATGTGTTTCCATTTTTCACACCTCTGCAAATATACCAGGTACCCTACCAGCAGAGGTAAGGTACCTGGTCAATTCCATCTGTCTATTTAACCGAATCGATCATCGCCTTGACATTCTCTGGTTTGGCATTAGGTGGAACATCGCAACCAGAAGAAAGAATAAACCCTGCAGGGCCTATTTCATTAATCAAACGCTGGCAGTACTCATGCACCTCACTAGGTGTGCCCAACGACAGCAGAGCAGCTGGAACATCACCCATGATGCACATATGGTCTCCCAAAATCTCCTTAGCCTTAAATATATCTGTAGCACCATCCAAAGCAAGCACACACTTTCCCTTTGGAAACTCACGAAAATATTCCAAATCCCTAGTCCAGTCAGAGTCAAAATGAAGTATAGCAATTACTCCTTCATCCACTACTGCTTGCACAAGCTGTTTATAATAAGGGAATACAAATCTTTTCCACAAGCGTGGAGACAAAAACTCACTGGCGGAACGCCAGCCACCCGTCCAAACTGCAAGTGGCTTTGTTGCCCGCAGCATTTGTCTGGTATTTTCAATAATGTCGACCATGGCTACATCCATTGCCGCCTGTACCTTATCAGGAATTCGGAACAGGTCCTGTAGAAATTTAGTCATTGAACGACCACCGCAAAATGATTCATACGGTATAGTTACATTTCCGCCGCAGAACATTACAATTCCTAAATCTTCGATAGCCCTTTGTGCTTTCGGCATATATTCCATTGGCTGGAGTTTAGCTTCTAGGTTATCTAGTCTCTCCCGATAATAGTCACTGAGAAAATTATTATATCCTTTATCAATAATTGTGTCATAATCTTCAGTGGTCATAAACTCCTGCTCATCTACCTGCCAGAGTTCATCTTCAGGCAAATCATATCCCGGGAGTTTTATCCTGGAAAGCCACAGTGTACCAAGTGATGGTGCATAGAAAGCAGCACTCTGCAGCCCATCAAATTCTCCAAGCTCAGAAAAAGACCTGATAATAGTCCTGTTAGAAATCTCCGGGTCAGTACAGAATTCGGACATTTTAACACCCATGTGCCTTGCGCAAAAGGCGTTAGCTAGCGGTACTACAGGCACCCGGTCCGGTTTTTCCAGTGCAACCGCAGTCAGAATCCTCTTTTTCCGCTCCTCATACAATTCCCTGGCAGCAGCCATTTATTCCACCCCCAGTAGTTTTTTTGCCATATCTACTCCAGCAGGAGCATCTTTACACAGAGCATCTGCTCCTACATAATCACAGGTCGATTGATCAAGGGGCCCTCC
>CAZZEY010000257.1:0-2563 GCA_964653445.1 uncultured Syntrophaceticus sp.
CAGCCTGCGCTTCTTTTAGTGCATTAATCTGGTGGTATAACAAAAAGATCATACAAGCCAGGATTGCAATACCCAGTACAACTGTTATAACTATCTGTTGTTGTTTTTTGGTTTCGGGGTTTGTACTCATTTTAGTCCCCTCCTTTTTGCACTGGCAATGATGCTTTTATCTCAAACTCATATGCCTTTTGGCCTGCCAGTTCCTGTTCTGAAGAGAACTGGCAGCGGATATTGTCAACACCCTGAATAGCATGTAGATTTTTCACAAAAGCTGCCACATCTTTATGAGCTAAAGCCATGCCCCGAATAGTCAACTCACCCTCGGAAGAGACTTGGGTATTTTGGGTCTGATCACTTTTTGTGCCTTCCTGGGTTTGCTGCCCATCGGACTTGTTATAGCTAGCTGTGCATTCAGTCAGCCAGACTCCTTCAGGAACTTCTGACCCTACTTCAGCCAAAAGACAATACCAATTCGGTATTCCGCCTACTGCTGCATTATTGATCTTTTCTAAAGTATCGACATCAGCCTTCAAGACTTCATACTTTTGGTATGGTACCGCTCTTTTTTGAATCTCTGCAATCTGCTCTTGTAATCCGTTAGCTTCATTCTTTTCCTGATAAGTTAAAAAAATCAAGCCACCATAAATGCAGAGAAAAACCAGAACAACCACACCACTACACAACAGAGTAAGCCTCAATTGCTGGCGTAAACGCTGCTCTGCTTTTATCTCGGGAGGAAGAAGACTAATGTTTTTCATCAGATCACACCTCCAGTCCACGCAGCGCCAGGGCAGCGCTGACAGCAAAGTCCTGTGCTGTACTTTTGATCTTTTCGTGTTTGGCTGGAACAGAAATTCCTTCAAAGGGCTGAATAACCAACACGGGCAGTTCTAAACTGTCCTGCAGCTTGTTAGCCAATCCTTTAATCCTTGCCCCCCTGCCTGAGAGAAATACTCTTCTGATAGATGCACCATTTTGCTGATTCTGATAATAACTCAATGATGAATTGATTTCCCCCGCTAGGGTTAAACTCCAGACTGAAACAGCATCCTCAGCCCAAACAGGTTTACGTTCTGGTTCTGCAGAAACAATCTCATTTATAGAACAGTTGAATACTCCCTCTGCCGCCTTTAGACCTGTAGGTATGGTACGGGCAAAACGAGGGTTATCATTGTCCACCACAAGGATACTGCTCAATTCATCGCCGATATTGATAACAGCAGTTGTATCTTTGCTATCAGCAGAACTCAGAACTCTCTGGAGGGCGAGGGATGAGACATCTATATCTTTGACTTTAAGGTCGGCCCCGGAAACAACTTCTAAAAAGGCATCAAGCATATCCCGTTTTCCCGCAACAAGCAGCACTTCCAAAAGTTGTTCTGTATTATTGGCAGTTTCCCCAACTATGATATAGTCCAATACCACACTGCTCAAGGGAAAAGGAATATACTCCTGAGCTTGATACCTGATCAGCTTGTCCACTTTACCGGCTGCAACCTTAGGAAAAGTAGCAAAGCGCACAAGAACTCCTTGATTGGATATACCCAGGATCACATCACGACTGCTAAAACCTGCGTCATACCATAGCCGGTCTAGTGCCTCCTGTACCTTTTCTTGATTGCTAATCATCCCCTCTCTGACAGCACCATCAGGGAGAGGGATGCGACCGTACTTAACAAGATTGGGTGATTGTGTACTGCCGCTCAGTTCAACAGCTCGAATCTCAGCTGTATCGATATCCAGGCCGACCACACTCTTAGCCTTTAAAAACCCCATCCATAAATTCACTCCTTTATCGATTAATCCTTTGTGCCGAAGGAGTAATCCTTTCTAACTAACAATTTCAAAGGCAGGTAAATACCGGCCTTTATTTCAAATGTTAGGTTTTGTATAGTATATTATTTCTGAACTTTCCTCATTAAGAGGATCTTTTATGTTAACAAGTAGTACTTCTGAGGAAATATCATAATCTTTTCTCAGTGTTTCTGCACTACCCTTGATATTGAAAGAGAGAAATGTCTTTTCACCATCATTTTCTATTGTGAAAGTAAGCTCCTCCAGGCAAGCTTCCGGTGTGATGGTCCGGGTCGATGTTGTTCCATCTTCTTTGTAAGTTTCTTTTTGAAGTGCTCCACCTTCCAATTTTAAGCAGTAATATGTTTTTCCTGCAGGCCCAGCCTTGGTGCTGATATAATCTGCATGGCGGATTTCCTTTGTTATATAATTGGCAGCTAAACGCACATTGCTCTGCACAGTGGTCTTTTTTTCACCTTCAGAATAAGTTCTTGAGCTGAAAAAGAAAAAAATAATACCAACTGCCAGTATAATAACCAGCAAGGCTAGAGCCACAGTATATTCAGCAAGTAAAAACCCGTGCTCATCTTTCATTTGACCACCGCTTTTCGGTTAATTATTCCGAACCTGTACATTACAAGTCGCAGTTTTACCGCCATCTATCAAGGCTCTTCTGTTGGTTCATTTTTACTACTGGGTATAAATACAGTTAAGCCATTTTCAGTGATAATCTTTCCCTCAATTTCGATCTCCTTGTCGCCAAAATTAA
>CAZZEY010000258.1:0-2560 GCA_964653445.1 uncultured Syntrophaceticus sp.
TGATTTCAGGGAAGATGTGGTTCAAGGTGCCGGAGACAATCAAGTTTGTGTGTCATGGGATGCTTCCTGCGGGTGTTTATTCTAAGGACCTGATATTATATTTGATCAGCCAGGTGACTGCAGATGGGGCTACATACATGGCAGCTGAATATACAGGGACGGCAATCCAGGCGATATCTGTAGAGGCCCGCTTTACTATTTCCAATATGGCCATCGAAATGGGAGCCAAAGTGGGGCTGATGGAAGCAGACCAAAAGGTGATGGAATGGGTGCAGGCCCACAGTAATAATAAGTTCGAGCCTGTCAGCCCGGATCCTGATGCTGAGTACTCCGCAATAAAAGAGTATGATGTCAGTCAACTCACTCCATATGTAGCGAAACCGCACCGGGTGGATAATGGTGTGCCTGTGGGAGAAGTGGCGGGAACACCCATCCAGCAGGCTGTACTTGGTACCTGCACCAACGGAAGGCTTGATGACCTTACTATCGCTGCCCAGATCCTTAAAGGGCGTAAAGTACACCCTGATGTGCGCTTGATCGTTGCTCCAGCATCCCGCCGGATTTATTTAGATGCAATGGAAACAGGTGTCTTAAAGACACTGGTTGAGGCAGGTGCAGCGGTGGTGACACCGGGTTGCGGCCCATGTGTGGGAACCCACAATGGAATTCCGTCTGATGGAGAGAATGTAATATCCACCGCCAATCGGAATTTTAAGGGGCGAATGGCGAATAATAAGGCATTTATCTATCTGGCATCTCCGGCAACAGTGGCAGCTTCAGCAGTTAAAGGGGAAATCGCTGACCCAAGAGAGTTTATTTAAATGATTTTTCCCTTTTATATGGTATAAATCAGAAATATGAAAAAAGAAAGAGCTGATGGATGATGTCTTATAGTTGTCGGCAACCATTTGTGTTATCTCTGACATCAGACATCCGGCTTCCGACATCTATTTTAGGAGGATTATTGATGGAACTTCGGGGGAAAGCCCACTGTTTTGGCGATGATGTTAACACAGACTACATTATTTCGGGGAAGTATAAATTTAAAACTCTGGATATGAAGGAACTAGCTAAACATGTGATGGAGGATCTGGATCCGGACTTTGCCAGTAAGGTACAGCCCGGAGATTTCGTTATCGCCGGCCGTAACTTCGGCTGTGGATCATCCCGGGAGCAGGCACCTCTTGCACTGCTCAATGCAGGGGTCGGGGCTGTTCTGGCTCAATCCTTTGCTCGCATCTTCTACCGGAATGCCATCAACACCGGACTCCCTGTGATTATCTGTGACACCGATTTGATCGAGTCAGGGGATGAATTGGTGGTTGATTTAGAAAAGGGTGTTCTACAGAATGTGACCCAGGGGAAAGATATCCCCATCAAACCTCTGCCATCAGTCATGTTAAAGATTTTGTCTGACGGGGGTTTGGCAGAGCATTTTAAAAAATACGGTACTTTTAATCTATAGCAAAACAGTGCCACATGCCAGAAGACTGGTAAGAAAATATAATACCTTTGTGCAGTTTCAGTAGATATAGAATATTCAGAAACGGAGTGTTAGTTTTGAAGCATAAAATTACTTTAATTCCCGGTGATGGGATAGGGCCAGATGTTACTAGGGCTGCACGCATTGTTTTTGATGCAGCTGATGTAGGTATTGAATGGGATGTTGTGGATGCAGGGGAGGGTGTGATCGAAAAATATGGTACACCTCTACCTGAATATGTCCTGGAATCTATCAGGCGGAACAAGGTTGCCTTAAAGGGGCCGCTTACAACACCTATTGGGACAGGTTTTCGCAGTGTCAATGTTGCTCTGCGCAAATCATTGAACTTGTTTGCCAATATCAGGCCTGCGAAAAGCCTTCCAGCTGTCAAGACCCGCTATGAGAATGTGGATATTATCACAGTGCGGGAAAACACCGAAGATCTTTATGCCGGTATCGAGCATATGGTTGGCGAGGATGCTGCAGAGAGCATTAAGATTATCACCAGGGCGGGTTCAGAGCGTATTATTCGCTACGCCTTTGAATACGCCCGGCAGGAAGGCCGAAAAAAGGTTACTGCTGTGCATAAAGCAAACATAATGAAGTGTACAGATGGCTTGTTTCTGGAGGTTGCCCGGCAGGTAGCAGCCGAATATACGGATATTGAATTTGAGGACCGCATTGTTGATGCCTGCTCTATGAAGCTTGTGCAAAAACCCGAGGATCTCGATGTACTGGTAATGCCTAATCTCTACGGGGATATCCTTTCAGATATCTGTGCAGGGCTTGTGGGGGGGCTGGGTGTAGCTCCTGGTGCCAATATAGGAAAGGATTATGCGGTTTTTGAACCGGTACATGGCAGTGCCCCTAAATACGCCGGTATGGACAAGGTAAACCCGTTGGCTACAATTCTCTCAGGTGTGATGATGCTCAAACATATAGGAGAAAACGAAGCAGCTGACCGGGTAATGAAAGCCATCAATGAGGTGCTTGCAGAGGGTAAATACCTGACCTATGATCTGGGAGGAAGTGCTAGGGCATCAGAAATGGCAAAGGCGATTGCAGAAAAGCTCTAAG
>CAZZEY010000259.1:0-2551 GCA_964653445.1 uncultured Syntrophaceticus sp.
GATGAACACGTTGAGGATAAATGGTGTTTCCAGGTGCAGGGAGAGCAGAGCGGCAGTATAAGCACCAATGCTCATAAATCCAGCATGGCCGAAGGAAAATTGACCTGTAATACCTGTTATCAGGTGAAGGCCCAGAGCTGTTATCAAATAGATACCGGTTAGTGTAAAGATCTGATTGAGATAAGGGTCGTTAAAAAATTCCATGATGCCTACACCTTCCTTTGAATGGGGCGTCCCAGGATCCCCGTAGGTTTAATAAGCAGTACCAAGATCAGCAGGGCAAAGGCGATGGCATCACGGTAGGTGCCAAATCCCAACGCTACCCCCATTACTTCCGCTACACCCAGGAAAACTCCACCGATCATGGCCCCGGGAATACTGCCGATTCCTCCAAGGACCGCAGCACAAAAGCATTTTAAACCGACGATAACACCCATCATAGGGTGTATGGAGTTAAAGTACATCCCGACAAGGACACCACCTGCCCCTGCCAGGGCAGCGCCAATGGCAAAGGTAAAGGAGATAATCCGGTTGATATTTATTCCCATCAGATTGGCTGTTTCATAGCTTTCTGATGTTGCCCGCATTGCCTTTCCCACTTTGGTATATTTAATGATCATATTAAGTGCTACCATAAGGATGCTGGATATCAGCAGGATGACAACCTGCACCAGGGAAAACTTCACTGTGCCTATAGTATAGATGGTGTCCTCGACAATCTGTGGGAATCCCTGAGCATTTGGCCCCATAATCAGGGTCATCAGTGTCTGCAGAAATAACGAAACTCCCAGGGCGGAAATTAATGGCGCAAGGCGGGTAGAACCGCGCAAAGGGCGGTAAGCGATCTTTTCGATCATGACTGCTAAGGGGATGCACACTAAAATTGCGCATAAAATGGCGATAAAAAAGTTCACCTTAAAATAGACCACCATAAGAAGACCGGTGAAGGCGCCGATCATATAGACTTCCCCGTGGGCGAAGTTTATAAGTTGAATGATTCCATAAACCATGGTATAGCCCAAGGCGATCAGTGCATAGGTCGCCCCCAGAGTGATGCCGTTTACTAGCTGCTGCGGCAATAGCTGAAAAAAAATCTGGATCTGTTCCATTATAATTAATCCGCCTTCCAATTAATTTAAAGCGCAGGCAAGGGACGGTTCTTTGCCTGCACTAAAAACTACTTCTTAACATTTTTCGGGGTTTGTCCCCGTTTTCAACGGTTCCATTAAATTATTGCTCAACAATGCTTAACTATTGATGTCGATAGCAGCCTTTACTGCAAACTGATTGTTTTTCACCTCTAAGATATAAACAGGGCTCTTGATTGGCTCTCTATTTTCATCAAGTGTGATGGTGCCGGTAACACCCTCCCAGTTCTCGGTTTTGACAAGTGTTTCACGGTACACAGTGGGATCACTGCTGTTAGCTTCTTTCATGGCATCTGCCAACCACATGACAGCATCATAACCCTGAGCAGCGAACATATCTGGAAGGTTATCATTGTTATTTGCTTTATATTTCTCGATAAAAGCCTTAGTCTTGTCTGAGGCTCTGTCCAAATCGACCGCAAACCCAGTATAAACCATACTGCCTTCTGCTGCTTCACCGCCAAGCTGATAAAGTTCTTTACCCAGCAGTCCATCCCCTCCAGCTATTACTTGACTCAAACCCTGTTTGCGCATCTCTTTTAGGAACAATGCACCTTCGGTGTAATATCCTGTGAAAATAACCCCGTCAAAATCTTTTGTGGAAAGAGATGTTACAACAGCGCTGAAGTTGGTGTCTCCTTCCATAATCGTTTCTTCTGCTACAATCTCTATTCCGTATTCATCAAGTGCAGGCCGAAAGATATCTGTTAAAGATTCGCTGTAGTCCAAGCCTGTGGTTGTCACCAGGGCTACCTTATCCCAGCCCAATTCTTCTTTCAGGTATTTTACCTGGCCTGGAGCGGCTACCACATCTGGCAGACAGTCTCGGAAGATGTAGTCACCTATTTCCAGTACCCCGGTACCCACAGCACCAGCAGACATGAGAACGATTTCGTTTTCCTGGCAAATGGGGGCAACTGATTTGGTGATACCTGTTGTTGGGTCACCTACGATTGCTGCAACTCCCTGGGTGATCAGCTTCTGGGTAACACTGACCGCCTGGGAAATGTTACTGCCGTGGTCACCTTCTACGATCTCCAAATCTTTCCCCAGCACCCCACCTGCATTGTTAATTTCATCCACAGCCATTTCCATACCTTTGAGGGTTTCAATCCCATAGTGGGCATGGTTTCCGGTTTTACCTCCAAGAAAACCGATTTTTATTGTGTCACCGTCTTGTGATGAGGTTTGGGAACTGCCGCACCCTGCTGCTATTAGAGCCAGGGAACATACAGCAACCAAAAATATGGCAATAAAACTCTTTTTCAAATACTTTGCCTCCTTTTTGTAGTAGCACATAAAAATACATCCCCCTCCTTAAAAAGGTTACATTCTACAAAAAATCAGAAAAACCTTTCTTTATTAAACCCTTCTCTATCAAATTTAAATATTTTTATTGCTGG
>CAZZEY010000260.1:0-2522 GCA_964653445.1 uncultured Syntrophaceticus sp.
GATCTTTAATACATATAATAAAACATTAAGCAGTAATCAGCAAGCGCGCCTTTTCTACAGCACCTGGAGCATCTGCGCTGTAACCATCAGCCCCAATCTGATCCGCAAATTCCTGATTTACCGGGGCACCGCCAATCATAGTTTTGTAGTTCAGACCTTTCTCCTTCATGGTTTCAATAGTAACCTTCATTTCAGGCATTGTGGTGGTAAGCAGTGCCGACATACAGACAACATCAGCATTGTGCTCCTGAGCTGCTTCAATGAATTTCTCAGTTTCCACATCGACACCAAGATCAATGACCTCAAAACCAGCCCCCTCCATCATCATCGACACCAGGTTCTTCCCGATATCATGGAGATCTCCCTTAACTGTACCAATGACAATAGTTCCCTTAGCTTTTGTATCAACTTGGGTCATGTGTGGTTTCAGCTGGTCAAGCCCTGCTTTCATGGCTTGAGCAGCGAGCAGCATCTCAGGAACAAAGAGATCCCCGGCACTAAAAAGTTTACCAACCTCATCCATCGCACCAATTAAACCATCATTAAGTATGCTAGAGATCTCTGTTCCCTGGCTGATCTCTTGATTTACTAACTCTACAACTTTATCACTTTCATAATTCATTACAGCTTCATGTATGTCCTTGATGCTCAAATTGCTCACCTTTCCTTTTGTACAGTATTTTTGGAATTAAACCAATGGGTATAGATTAGTTGGTCATAGAGTTGCTCCTATGGCCAACCTTTGTCCATTTCACACTTTAAAATACAGCGTCTCCTGCGACCAGACCCGGAAAATGGCTGCGGATCTTGGCATCAAGTTCTTCAGGAAAGCGGTCAGGGTTTTCCTGTTGGAGAATTTTAACAGCTTCTTCCATTGCCCTGCTCTGGGTGTCAAGCCGCCCTTCTGTAATCCAGCTTTGCCTCATCTGGCGGCAGGATAGTTTGGATATATAAGGGGTCTTACGCATATTTTTGACAGTATGCAGTTTGTCCATATAGCTTCCTCCAGGACCTACTTCTGCAATCAAATCCATGCTCAGGTTCTCTTCGCTAAATTCCATACCTCTCCTTGCACGCTTAAGCATCATGGCAATCTCGTTATCAGTGTATGCCTTGCCAAAATCAAAGGCCATCAAACTGCCCAACAAACCACCCATATTGAAGAGATCCGCACCTCCCATGAGAGCAAGCATAGTGTTCATTCCGGTTTCATATCCTGACTGAGCATCATTGCAATGGGCGTTGGTAAGTCCAATATAGCCGCCAGAAGGCAGATTATAGAACCGTGCCATCTCTGTATGAGCCATTTGTAGTATTCCGGTTTCTATGGCTCCAGGCACATAGGCACCTGTACGCATATCTGCTACTGTGGAAAGAACCGCATAAATCATCGGTGCGCCGGGACGAATCAACTGGATCAGTGTACTCAGAGCAAGAAACTCAGCATTGCCCACTACCAGAGTACCCATCAAGGTCATTGGTGAGGTCATCCCAGCATTGGGTACCACAGTACCATAAACAGGAAGTCCTTTTTCAGTTAGATAAATTACTGCCTCTGTTGATTCCACATCAAAGGTCAGAGGAGAAACTACCGGACAGTAGTGATGGTTGATAAAAGGACGCTCCATATATGCTTCCTTACTTCCAGCAATCAATTCCCCCAACTCGAGCACCATCTCCAGATCGCGGATATTAGGGGTGTTGCTGCGCACCGGTTTTTTACAGTTTTTTAAAGCAGGATAAAACCTGGAAAGGCTGAATTGCCCCTCTGGAGCATCATCTGCCAGTGTAGAGATAGAAAAAACATCAAATCCAGGCAGCTCATTGATTAAGTGAGCAATATTAGCAATATCAGTAGATGTTGCTCTCCTCTCTTCTCCGGTTTTAGGGTCAATAATATTAGGTGCTGAACTACCTGTGACAATTATAGGTCTATCATCAGGGAGAGTTATATCCAAATCAGAGTTCTGTGCTGTAAATTTATATTTTGGCACAAAAGACTTCCGGCACTCCTCAACAACCTTGCGCGGAAATTTAACTAATGTACTCTGGTTATCCACCCGGCAGCCGCCTTTGACGAAAATCTGACGAGCCTTTTCATTGCGAACATACATTCCAGTATTCTCTAAAACCTCAAGAGATGCCTCATGCACCCGCTCGACTTCCTTTTGGGAAAAGTAGCTTGCAAATTGATACATTATCTTCATCCTTTCTCTATTAGTCTTTATCCCGGCGGCTTGACGTGTTCAAGTATGTTTATTGCAGAAAGAACTACGTCTATTTTGTACTATTTGCCACCGCCGCCGGGGAGCATAAAAATACTTACTATACTGCTACTTCCATTGACTGGGGAGGTAAGTATTCAATAAATTTCTGCCATAATCAGTTATTGCAAATTGTTGTACTAAATTATCATTTTCGTCCAGACTTACGCCTACGTTCTCAAGGATTCCTACCGCACGTAGAGGGTAGTGTACAATTTTTGTAGGTAATTGAGTGTCCTTTGTAGAAAAAGAGACCTC
>CAZZEY010000261.1:0-2511 GCA_964653445.1 uncultured Syntrophaceticus sp.
CCGAAAGTGTAGAGAGCCTGCCTAAACTCAAATTCCACCAGATCTGTTGGGCTCCAGAGATCAGGTTGGTGCTCAGGGCAGATGGTCATTACCCGCCCCTGGGGGTAATGGGTGATTATGATATCTACAAAACAGGGGTTTATCATCACCCATTGGTATTTTGGGAAAACGGCAAGTATTACTGCGGTATCTTTGATGCTCTGCTGGACAACTTTGCCATTTCCACTGATGTGCCGGTCAGTGTAGAGCGTTTAGGGGAAACCGGGTATGATCTTGCTCAAAAGAGCTTAGATGTCCAAGCTGTACTCTATTTGAGGCTGATGAAAAGAGCCTGCAACTGGGGATGGCGCCCCACAGAGGGAAGGCAGAAGCGGCCGTGTCTTAAGGGGTTCCTGCTCTGTTCGGTGCTGCTGTACATCTTAAAAGAGCGCACCCCGGGTATGTTGGGCCAGGTGAGACAGGAGATCAATCCTCGAAATTTTGTGGGGATCTGTGAGGTATTAAGGGTGTTTATCGACAACCGGGTGGACTACCTGCGTTATGGATTAAAGGAGTTATCCCAGGAGCGGGAAATTGACATTTCGGCATCTGAGAAGATGTTTGCTGAGGTGGAAAATTGGAAGAAGATCGCTCTGGATAAGGGGAGGGATCTGTTTATGCTCTACCGGGAGAAACCCGCCGACTATCACAGCTTGTTAAAACTGCTGCAGGATTACTCACTGGCTGTTTATATGGCTACTGATACCATTCAGCGGTTATGGGGAGTAGGCGGTGATTCCGATTATCTGGTGGAAAAGATGTATAAATATTTATATAGCCTTTACCCTCCACAGTTCCCGGAGATGATTGATAAAATAGATTCTTTAAGCGAACAAGAGGTTGAGGATTACTTCAACCAGGCCGTGGTCATGGTGTAATGCGGTTTTCCAGAATAACTATTTGCCCTTTGGAAAGAGACCGGCTGTCGCCGGTTTCTTTGCCACCGTATATTTTCCATTCTGAGTTGAGGATCTGTTTTCCCTGGTAGTCGAGAGTGTATAGGCCTTCCCCCAGATTGAACAGTGCGGTCAGAAAGATACCATCCCGCCATCTTGAGACCTGCACAACCCGGGTTTTGCTGTCTACTATTACTTTCAGGTTATTTTTGTTTAACCCCTGCAGCACCGGATGAGAGACCCGCAGTTTGATCATATCATGATAGAAATTGAATAATTGGTGGTTTTCCTCTTTCCAGCGGTCAATGGGTGTCAGCTTGGACATGTTGAATGTCTCGGGGTCCTGTGGGTCCGGAACATCCTTCCAACCGAACTGCTTGAATTCTTCCTTCCGGCCCCGGGAAACAGCCTCTTTCAGCTTAGGGTCTTGATAGTCTGTAAAGAAAAGGAAAGGGTTATGCTCACCGTATTCCTCACCCATGAAAATAAGCGGTATATAAGCGGAGAAGAGCACCAGGCCTGCGCTTGCCTTAAGCAGAGGAAAGTCGATCAGTGTGGACAACCGCTCACCAAATGCCCGGTTGCCTACCTGATCATGGTTCTGCAGAGCAACTACAAATTGTTTTCCCGGTCTGGATGATGCATCTGTGCCCCGTTTGCGTCCCCAGTAGCGGGAATACTGGCCTGTGTAAAGGTAATTGGTGAAGGCCTTTTCCAGGTCTTCAAGTTTCCCATAATCCATGTAATACCCCTTGTTTTCCCCGGTCAAAGCTGTGTGTATGATATGGTGGAAATCATCCATCCACTGGGCATCGATCCCATAGCCACCCTGTTCCAGAGGTTCAATCAAACGGGTGTTGTTTTCATCACTCTCAGCGATAATAAATTTGGGAGTTTTGAGCTCTCGGGCAAGGTTTTTAACACAAAGGGAGAGTTCCTGGAGAATGTGCGTAGTGCTGCTGTCTTTGATGGCATGTACTGCATCAAGACGCAGTCCATCTATATGGTAGATGTCCAGCCAGTAGTTTACATTATCCAGGGCGAACTTTCTGATGTAATAGCTATAGTTGTCATCGAAGTTGACTGCAGATCCCCAGGGGGTTTTATGTTTTTCGGTAAAATAGGGGGCAAAATAGTGCAGGTAATTTCCCTCAGGGCCGAAATGGTTGTAGACCACATCAAGGATGACAGCTATTCCTTTCTGATGGCAGGAGTCCACCAGGTGTTTGAGGTCATTGGGTGTCCCATAGTTATGGTTGACACTGAACAGATTGACCCCATCATAGCCCCAGTTCCACCGCCCCGGTGTCTGGGCAATAGGCATCAGTTCGATGGCTGTGATCCCCAGCTGCTGCAGATAATCGAGCTTGTCCACTATACCCATAAAATCCCCTCTATCTGAAAAGGTACCTGGGTGAATTTCCATGATAATCAGTTTCTCGGGATCAATTCCCTTCCAGTCCTGGTCATGCCACTGGTAAGCTTTGTGGTCGACCACCTGGGAAAAACCGTGTACCCCTTCAGGTTGATAGAAAGAATAAGGATCGGGAAAATCACCCTCATCCAGGCGGAATTT
>CAZZEY010000262.1:0-2485 GCA_964653445.1 uncultured Syntrophaceticus sp.
ACCGTACCGACTTGATTGGATACTGAATAATAGCAAAAAACAGCAATGGCAATAAAAAATACCGTGAGCGCTGCCAAAAATAGTATCATTAATTTCCAGCGCAGCCGAACCTTCACTTATCTTTCCCCCCTTAATAGTTTATAGGATTCTAGTCAAACAACCGTGTGCTCAAGTACCTTTCACCAGTATCAGGAGCAATAGCCAGTACTGCCTTTTCCGGTGGAAATTCAGCTGCGGCTATTAAAGCTGCATAAACAGCTGCACCTGATGATATACCAGCCAAAACACCTTCATCCCTCATCATCCTGCGTGCAGTAGTAAAAGCATCTCTCTCCTCCACTTGTATGATTTCATCGATAACACCCATATCAAGCACAGGTGGAATAAAACCTGCACCAATTCCCTGTATATCATGTGGACCTGGTTTACCTCCTGATAGCACAGGGGAGTTTGCCGGTTCCACTGCTATTACCTTTACTTCCGGATACCGTTCTTTAAGAACACTGCCCACACCGGTTATAGTACCTCCTGTTCCTACAGAACAGACAAAAGCAGCCAGTTCGTCTCCTAATTGCTCAATAATCTCCGCAGCTGTGGTCAAACGGTGTGCTTCTGAGTTGGCCGGGTTTTCAAACTGCTGAGGCAAATAGTAATCCGGGTGTTCCTTGACTATTTCCTGAGCCCTTTTGACAGCACCAGCCATCCCTTCTATCGCAGGAGTTAGTTCAAGTTCAGCACCAAAACCCTGAATCAACTTCTGGCGCTCAACACTCATATTTTCGGGCATCACAATTATCAATCTGTACCCACGGGCAGCAGCTACCATTGCTAATCCGATTCCGGTATTGCCGCTCGTAGGCTCCACAATAACACCACCGGCTTTCAATTTACCGGTTCTTTCTGCATTAAGCACCATCTGCAGAGCAACCCTGTCTTTGCTGCTGCCGGCAGGATTAAAAAATTCTAACTTTACCAGGACACGGGCTCTCAAAGGGTCAGCCATTTTACCAAGCTGAACAATTGGGGTTTCTCCAATTAAATCGACAATTGAAGAGGCAGTTTTTGTCATACCAGCACTTCCTTGTTGAAATTCTATTATTTAATGGGATATTTTATCCATTCATGGTAATTTCGACAACATCTAAAAAATTCCTGCTGATTTACCTGATTTACCATTAAACAAGAGCAAAAAACCCTCTTGATTAGAGGGTTTACTTTATACAGCCAAAATCATTTTTCTCCATTTTTCGTATATTATTCACCTCTTTCTATATAATAAAGGTGAGGTGATAATATGACTATCAAATGCCCTGTCTGCAATGGCTTGACAAACCTGGCGCAGGACTGTCCTGCCTGTGGAAGTCCTATGGAAGACTGCGGAAAGATCAGCACTCTGATGGATCCCTATGGTCCCTATGAAGAAAACACAGAACCAGACACAAAAGGTGCTGTTACAGGTGATAACCATTGTGTTCACTATTTACAGTGTCCCAACTGTGATGAAAATACTAGCTATATAGTGAATAGTGATGAAATCTAATTCAAACTCAGCAGTTCTGAAATAGTAACAAACTTCCAACCATCATCCTTGAGTTCATCGATCAGAAAAGGCAGAGCTTCAAGGGTTTGAGGTTTCCCTTCATGCAGTAATATAATTGCTCCTGGGCTCAATTGTTCCTTAACACCTGATATTATCTCCGCAGGTGTTCTATTTTTTTCCCAGTCTTTGGGGTCAACACTCCACATCACAACAGGCATATTCAGCCCAGCGGCTGCCTTATGCCACTTATTGTATTTGTTTCCACCCGGAGGGCGGAGATATCTTATCTCCTGTTGTGTCCATTCGGTTAATAATGTGGATGTTTTTAAAATTTGTTTTTTTATTACTGCTTCACTCTGTTCATTTAGATAATGGTCATATGTATGATTGGCAATCTCATGTCCCTCACCGGCTATTAATGCTGCCAGAGAGGGACTGCTCTGTACGTTTCTGCCGATCAAAAAGAAGGTTGCCAGCACCTGCTTTTCCCGCAGTATATCTAGGTATTTTAATGTATACTCCTTTGAGGGGCCATCATCAAAGGTCAAAGCCACCCTGTTCCCTGCAGTCGGTACAGACCAAAATATACCACTATTGGGTAAAGCAGTTTCCTCCGGTTTTTCAGTAGGATTTTGTACTGGATCACTTACCTTTCCCCTAGGGTTGTTGACAGAAGTGTTTGTTTCACCTGTTTCATCGGTATTCAAGGGCCGTCTGCCGACATGAGCGGAACTGCTGCCGACAGTCAGCAGCAGTGATATTGCAAAGATATGGCAGCATAGAAAGAAAATAAAAAAACTGGTGCTAACACGGCTGGATGCAGATGACCGTATTGGTGCTGGAGGCAAACTTCTCATCTCCCGGCATTACTTAACTCTATTTTAACACACCATTACAAAAAAATATGCCCTATTTATATATTTCGACACTATGTTTTTCTAATAT
>CAZZEY010000263.1:0-2478 GCA_964653445.1 uncultured Syntrophaceticus sp.
GGGATGAAATAGCGAAAAGCTCTGTTAATGGGGGGTATCCCTGTTATGGTTTGCTCCCAGATCTTTATGGTCAAGTACATCAATACTCCGATCACTGCAATTACAAGTATAATAAAAAAAACTGTAGGTTTATTATTCACTAGCTTGGAAAACTTTTGTCGCAAGAATCTCACGCCTTATCTGGCAGTATATATCATGGTAAAATTCGACGATATAATATGCAATTCCTGCGTTAAAAGCATTTTATCTAAAAATTTTGCTTAATTATACTGGCATCACCCCATAAGTGCTCAATATCATAAAACTTCCGTGCTTCTTCACTGAATATATGGACAACAACACTACCGTAATCCAACAAAATCCAGCCAGACTGCGGAGTTCCCTGTCTCCTGAAATAACCCTTATCTGCTTTTCCTAATTCCTCTTCTACTTCTCGGGCGATTGCTGACAAATGAGTGGTACTGCGCCCACTGCAGATCACAAAATAATCTGCTGCAGGAAAAATCCCATTTAGATCAAGCACTTTTATTTCGTACGCCTTTTTCTCAGCTGCCGCTTGTGCAGCTTTGATGGCCCTTTCCCGGCCTAAATCCAATCTTTAGCTTCCTCCTTTCATTTTCTAACAACAAAGTAATTCCAGGCCGCTATGGTCTGAGGATGGATCAAGTTATATCTCTGCAAACAATAACCAATAGTTGAGGCAAAACACTCCAAAAGCGCTCTGTCAAGCTCGGTCCTAGCAATATCACGCAGGCGCCTAACTGCAGGAAAATTTCTTCCAGGAGCTATCATATCTGCAATGTAAATCACCTGTGACAATCTTCCCATAGCAGGAGCCCCCAGGGTATGCAGAGAAACAGCCTCCAACACTTCAGGGTTATCAATACCTAATTCATCCCTGATCAGATGCGCCCCAACCACACCATGCAGCAGCAGGGGAACCTGTTCTTCAACAGTACAGGTAACCAGTCCCCTGGTTTGGGCTATGTGGAGCAGTTCATCAGAAGGAATATCACGGGCATAATCATGAAGCAGCCCAGCCAACTCTGCATCCCTTTGATCCACCCCATGAATTGCAGCTAGTTCTACTGCACAAACACGCACAGCAAAAACATGCTCTATTCTTTCTCTTGTTAATCTTTCCCTAATTGCTTTTTCATACTCCTGCATGTTACCCCTTCTTCATTTGGACAACCGCTATTGTATGTTTGTTTATGTAGATAAAGCTTCTGCTGGATGATATATTGTTCAACCTTTTCAGGAACCAGATATTTTATCGATCTCCCCTCTCTGATCCGCTTTCTTATATCAGAGGATGAAATATCCAGCTGAGGCATCTCCATCGGTATAACTGCAGACTTATAATACCTACCGAGTATTTCTCCGATAATGCAAAGATCAAAACCAGGGCGTGCCGCAATAATAAACCTGCAGAGAGATAAAAGTTCTTCTGGCTCTTTCCAGCCAAATATATCTAATATGGTATCAATTCCGGTGATAAAAAAAAGAGCAGTATTATTACCATACTTATGACGCAGCTGGCGCATGGTATCCACCGTATAGGTAACCCCTCCCCTTTCATACTCAAGACGGCTCGCCTCAAAAAAGGGGTTCCCCAAAATGGAAAGCATAACCATCTGATACCTGTGCCTAAAATCTGTGACAACATGCTCTTTATGAGGTGGAATGGCTGTCGGCATAAAAATAACCCTATCTAAGGAAAATTTTTCCCTTGCGGTTTCAGCAGCCATCAGATGCCCATAATGAATGGGGTCAAATGTGCCGCCCAGTATCCCGATCCGCTGCTCTTTCATAAATCTGTTCCTGCCCCTTTAATTTTTTTAAGACCTGATATGCCCATCTCCCAGGATAACAAACTTAGTTGTGGTGAGCTCCTCCAAACCCATGGGGCCACGGGCATGTATTTTTTGGGTACTGATCCCTATCTCAGCTCCAAAGCCAAATTGGTGTCCATCAGTAAACCGGGTCGAGGCATTAACGAAAACAGCAGCAGCATCAACTTTCTGTACGAAAAGAGAGGCCTTCTGATAGCTGCTGGTAATAATTGCCTCAGAGTGTTTGGTGCCGTATGTATGGATATGGTTGACTGCCTCATCCATATTCTGAACAACCTTTATGGCAAGAATAAGATCCAGATATTCTGCACCCCAATCCTCTTCGGCAGCGGGAAGACAATCAGCTATAATCTCTCGAGTTTTTTCACAACCCCGCAGTTCCACTCCCTTTTCGCTCAGAGCAGCTGCTGCCTCAGGCAAAAATTCCTGAGCACAGTTTTCATTTACTAAAAGTGTCTCCATAGCATTACAGACACCAGGTCTCTGGGTTTTGGCATTGACTACAATTTTTTTGGCCATCTCAAGATCTGCATCTTCTTCAACATAGGTATGGCAGTTGCCTACACCGGTCTTCAGTACAGGTACTGTAGCATTTGCGGTGACAGCATTGATCAGACCTGCC
>CAZZEY010000264.1:0-2477 GCA_964653445.1 uncultured Syntrophaceticus sp.
GTAATGTTTATTTTATCGAAGCCGGCCGCAGAGTTGGGGTAGATGATCTTTATAAATATATTGATCAAGTGGGGCTTGTTGAAAAAACAGGGATCGATTTACCAGGTGAGGTTGCAGGGGATGCATCTAATCCTGAAAAGAAGAAAGCGGCAAACCTGCCCTGGCTGGATGAGTGGTATGAGGATGAAAAGAATAAACTGGAAGAAAAGTATGGCAATATGTTAAAAGAAGCGGAGAGTGAACAGGAGAAACAGGATATCCTCTTCCGTAAAAAGGATGCAGAGCGGGTTTTGAAGAACGAATACCAGATTAAATATAATTATGATGTAGCGTGGCGGCCATATGAGACATATTTCATGGCATTCGGACAGGGAGGTACTTTTACACCTATTGGTCTGGCCAATTATGCGGCTGCAGTGGCTAATGGAGGTAAAGTAATGAAGCCGCATCTGGTACAGCGGATTGAATCTCCTGAAGGTGAGGTTATCTCCCAAGTTGAGCCCACTGTTTTAAATGAGGTCGATGCCTCTGCTGAGACCATGGCCCAAGTGAGGGAAGCCATGAAAAAAGTAACAGATCCCGGAGGCACAGCCTACAGCCTTTTTAAGGATCTTTCAGTTAAAGTGGCTGCTAAAACAGGAACAGCAGAATATAAGACAAAACAGTATCACGGTGTGTTTATTGCATTTGCTCCGGCCGACAACCCGGAAATTGCCTTTGCCGGGATCATTGAGAATGGCTATCATGGCTCTACATCAGCAGGCCCTGTCTGCAGAGATGTGTTTAAGGTGTATTTCGGAGAAGAAGATTAATATCTTCCAGAGCATAAATAGTATTTTGTCAAAGACTGCTAAAAAAGGCTGGAAAAACAAGGAATATTTTTCCTTGTTTTCAGATGGAATAGGCAGGAATCAAAAAGCCCCAAATAGAAAATATCTATCGCAGGAGTGTATGCTAGATATAAGTTGCCTGCACTTTTTATGTGGTACAGATTCAAAAAAGACCAGGGGGTGAATAGTGTGGAGCAGGAGGCTGTAGATGCGGCAAGCTTAAGGACCCGTAGAAAAAAGAGGGGTCGTAGGGCTAAGGAGCAGATTGATCTACAGGATGAGACAGTACAGGTTGATTCTCAGGATGGAGAAGAACAGATCGATGCTTCGCCAACTGCCATTTCCACAGAAGAGGATAATCAAGAAAAAGATGATATTCCGGTGATCCGGTATACTCCGGCACGCCAGATGAGGGATGATATAATCTCCCAGGAGCAGACTATTTTGGTGCAGCGTACCATACGCTCGGGACAGAGGGTTTTTTATCCTGGTAATGTGGTGGTGTTAGGGGATGTAAACCCCGGGGGAGAGGTGATTGCTGGAGGCAATATTATTGTTATGGGCACTTTCAGGGGTATTGCCCATGCAGGAGCCCTGGGTAAAGAGGATGCAATTATTGCGGCTCTGCATCTGGAACCTTCACAGCTTCGGATAGCGGGTTATATCACCCGGGCACCAGAAGGAGATTATTCCAGTGCCTATCAGCCGGAAATAGCGAGAGTCCAGGATGGAATTGTAATTATAGAGCAGTACCAGCCGGGATATGACCTATATCACAGAGGAGATCGTAAAAGGGGGAGCATAAATGGGTGAAGTTTTTGTTATTACTTCTGGTAAGGGTGGAGTTGGCAAAACGACTACCACTGCCAATATCGGCACATCACTTGCTATGTTGGGTTACCGGGTTGTGCTGGTGGACGCGGATATCGGGCTGCGCAACCTCGATGTGGTCATGGGATTGGAAAACAGGATCGTTTATGACCTGGTTGATGTTGCCCATGGCCGGTGCCGGTTAAGACAGGCATTGATCCGTGATCGTCGTTTTGAGACACTTTACCTCCTACCTGCAGCACAAACCAAAGATAAAAATGCTGTCAGTCCCGAACAGATGAAGGAGCTTTGTGAAGAGATAAAAAAAGAGTGTGATTATCTTCTTATGGACTGCCCAGCGGGGATTGAGCAGGGGTTTAGAAATGCTACTGCTGGAGCGGATAGGGCAATAGTTGTTACAACACCTGAGGTGGCTGCGGTCAGAGATGCAGACCGCATTATAGGCCTCCTGGAGGCCGCGGAGATCAGAAATCCTCTTTTGATTCTCAACAGGATCCGCCCCCAAATGGTTAGAACTGGAGATATGCTTGATGTTGATGATGTTATTGAGCATCTGGCAATTGAGCTTTTGGGCATAGTTCCCGATGATGAATCCATTATTATTTCGACAAACAGGGGTGAACCAGCGGTTTTAAACTCCCATTCCAAAGCCGGGGAGGCATACCGCAATATTTCGCGCCGTATTACCGGAGAAGATGTTCCGTTGATGGATCTGCAGAACGGGGGAGGATTTATGGATCGTGTCCGGCGTCTGCTAGGTTTGCGTACCAGTTGATCGGAGGAGATATAAGTGTTAGAACTGCTGCAGCGTATCTT
>CAZZEY010000265.1:0-2477 GCA_964653445.1 uncultured Syntrophaceticus sp.
AGTTCTTCAAAATTTGCCATTAAAGACATCCTCCTTTATTATATTTAATTTGAAATTAGGACCTTGGTAAACACTTTTGTACAAGTTACTGTGGTGAGCTTTCAAGCAAACGATCTTCGCCTCAGGGCAAAAGTAAATTCAGGTATCCTAATCAAGAAACTTATGTTAAACTAATAGTGCAGTGTGACAAAAATCATTTTTGTCTTGCGCAATTATATTTTAGCTTGCGGCATTCTTCATATCACGTAAATAAAAGGTCAATTCTGTGTTCTATTTATAGTACTTTTTTGTGTATATTTTATTGTGAAAGCCTTCACAAAATATATGGGCATTACTAAACATGAAAGCCGGTGATCCAGTGAGCCGCCGTAGTCAAATTTTTCATGATATCATTTCCTCTATTCTGGAAGGGGACGCCGATGGTGTACTGAAATTAATTAATTCAGCACTGCAAAAAGGAATGAGCGCGGAAGAGATCCTAGAGATAGCCCTGGTACCAGCTAGTACTCAGGTCCTGGACAAATACCAGGGGGAGGATTTTTACATCCCCGATGTCATCAATGCAGCTAATGCTATTGAAGTGGGTTTACATGCCTTAAAACCCTACACTAAAAGATCACAGCAAAAACAGGAAAAAATGGTCATCGGAACTGTGGAAGGGGATATCCACGACATAGGGAAAAATATTGTCGCCCTCTATCTGAGTTACGCGGGGTTTGATATGATCGATATCGGTGTCAATGTCTCCCCTAAAGAATTTGTCAAAGCAGTGCAGCAGCACCAGCCAAAAATTCTCGGATTATCGGCATTACTGACCACTACAATGTGTGAAATGGAAAGAGTGATCAGCGCTTTAAAGGAGCACCATCTTCGCAGGTCCGTAAAAGTATTGGTTGGAGGTGGGCCTGTAACAAGAGAGTTTGCTTTAAACATCGGAGCTGATGCCTACGCCGGCTCAGCCCGTACTGCTGTAAGTATCGCCAAATCTCTATTAAAGGAAGATTAACCAGTAAAATCAGAATAATGTAAAGAAAAAAACTGCCCGGGTGCAATGCACTCGGGCAAATTTATTTTCAGGCCAATAATAAAAGTTTATCTTTTTTATATTCACCAGGGCTTAAGCCGGTTTTTTTCTTAAAAACCTTGCAAAAATAGCTGCGGTCTTTAAAACCGGTCTGATTAGCAATTGACTCGATGTTCAGATCGGTTTCTATGAGCAGCTGCTTGGCCTGCTCTATTCTCAAATTGTGAATATATTCTGTAATAGAATAGCCCATCCTCTTCCTAAAGAGCTGCCCAAGATACGCAGAATTCATATGGCATACTCCGGCAATTTCTTGAACAGAGAGGCTCTCTGAACTGTAGTTTTGTTGTATATAATCTATTACTGTGCTGATTACTCCCTTTTCACTGCCGGTATTCTTTTCTGCTATCACATCGATGAAAGCATTTCCCACAGATAACAGCCACAGAACAGCTTTTTCTACAGTGTCAGCCTCATCTATCTCCTTTAATTTTAGATCACTCAGGTGGATAACTTCACCAAATTTTACCCCATATTCTGTCGACATACGGGTGAATAAGCTGAGAAACTCCAGGCTGCGTCCTTTGATCACTTCCAACTGCCCCTTGCTCTGAACAAATATTTGCAGCACAAGCTGCTCCAGCAGTTTTTTCGCCTGTTCTATATTTCCGTTTCTGGTCTCACCAAAGATCTTGCTCCCTAAACTGCTCATAGCCTGTTCTGAGTACAAATCAATCCTGCTGTCGACATCTTTTTGTTTTTTATTCTCCACCCAAATCCAGGTACCAACCTTGCGCAGTTTTCGATGAAAATCAAAAATATTTGCTCCGCTAAGATCAATATAATTGGAAATGATTAAAGCAATATCTGCCGCAGCCTGTATGTCATCAGATGGCATCAATTTTACTTTTTTAAATGATTGCAGCAGTAGATCAGGATCATACCCACTCTTATCAGCGAAACTACTGATCCAACCGGATTGTATTTCAGTAGGCTGCCACATCTTCACCTGGCCGCAGACAAAATTTCCAATATGATTACCCTTGTAAGTTAAAGCACAAACACAAGAAATAAGGCCTGCATGACATTTGAAAAAATAGGGTTCCTTCCATTTAAGAGCCTGCTCTCCACCCTGGGCATAGGAGCGTCTGCAGTTTGCCAGTCCGTCAGCTGATCCTTTCACCAATTGACAGAACTCACAATCACCATGCTCAGAGGTAAGAATGCATTTTCCTTCTACATCTGTTATTGCAGAAAATACCTTTGTGGCACGGGAAAAAGAATTCAACATCCTTTGGAAAAACTTCTTGTCTACTTTCTTATCTTCCTGCATTTCTTCCTTCAGGATCTGTTCCAGCATTACCATTGCAACAGCCCTCCTTAAGTTCAGCAAGAACAAAATCTAGATAAATGCTTGATTAACATTCTTAAATCTTATTCCGACTAATTCCTA
>CAZZEY010000266.1:0-2474 GCA_964653445.1 uncultured Syntrophaceticus sp.
ATTTAACATGAACATTTGTATTACAGACTAGAATCTGTGTTTGTATTAGATACTACTGTTTTTTCTGGGGGTGGTCCCAATAAACCCAACCATTTTCATGGCTGGTTTGTCTCTACTGGTCGGTATTCTCGGTGGATTAGGAGCACTTTTTCTTGGCTACTTGATCAATTTAGTTAACTTTATTTCATTCTCTCAGATAAAAGATTTTCCTCTCCCCCTGCTCGGAGGTACTGGAGGACTATTGGTAGGGCTGCTGACCTATTTCTTGGCTCAGGAAGCGAGGGGACGCGGTATACCAGAGGTGATCAAGGCCATTGATCGGCAAGGGGGTAGGATCAGGTCCCGGGTTGCCTTAGTTAAAGCACTGGCTTCAGCCCTCACCATCGGAACAGGAGGATCAGCAGGGCGGGAAGGACCGATAGCCCAGATCGGCGCTTCATTGGGCTCCACTGTAGGGCAGTTGCTCAAGCTATCTGAGCAGCAGGTGGTTACCCTGGTTGCCTGTGGTGCAGGTGCGGGGATAGCGGCTACCTTTAATGCTCCCATTGCAGGTACGATTTTTGCACTGGAGGTGATCCTGAGGAGGTTTTCTATTAAACTATTCAGTTTGGTGGCGATCTCCTCGGTCAGTGCCACATTAATCTCATACCTTTTCATTGGTAATGAGACTACTTTTTCGGTTGTTTCTTACAGCCTTATTTCCCCTGTGGAACTGCTGCTCTATGCTTGTTTAGGGATTGCCACAGCATTTGTCGCACTATTATTCAGCCGAGTTCTCTATAAGACAGAAGAGCTGTTCAAAAAAATACCAATAGTTCCTGTATGGCTACTGCCTGCACTGGGAGGGGTAGCATTTGGACTGATTGGCTGTTTTCTCCCGGAAACCCTTGGCCGTGGAGAAAAGGTAATGGAACAAATTTTATGCGGCCAGTTAAATGCTGCTGGCTTTCTTGCTCTTTTATGCCTGGCCAAGATCATTACAACATCTTTGACCCTTGGCTCAGGAGGTTCGGGAGGAACCCTTTTTCCAGGTATGTTCATCGGAGCATGTTTGGGCGGATCTTTTGGCAGTGTTGTGCACAGCCTTATGCCTGGCCTTGTGGAAGCAAGTGGTGCTTATGCAATTGTCGGGATGGGTGCCTTATTTGCTGCAGCAAATAAGGCACCGATTACTGCAATTTTAATGGTCCTGGAGATGACCTATGACCAACACCTAACCCTACCCCTGATGTTAGCTTGTGGGGTTTCCACCATTCTGGTTGGCATGATGGAAAAGGAGTCCATCCACACCATGCATTTAGCAAACCATTAACCTGGTGCCTTAACCTAGTGCCAGGTTTGCGTTATTGCTTTAATGTTTCGGCCTGTTCCTCTTAGGCAGATGGTTATTTGTGTAGATGAGCATAAAAAAGGAAAGCAGATGAGAGGGGCAAGGATTTAGAAGAAGCTGTGACTTTTGCAATCCATCTGGAAGTTGAACATAGCCTCAAGTGTAATTGAGGATAGGTTGCAGTATGTTAAAAACTATAATTCATATGAAAAATACGCAATAGATAGTATTATTGGAATAACAGATGTGAGATGATATTATATCCTGACTTTTACACCAAACGCACAGAAAAAAGGCCGCAATCCCTTGATACACGTGGGATAGCGGTCTTTTGGATTTGTCACAAATATGTAGTGTAAAACCTCATTTTTTGACTTGTCCCAAAATTTTTTTAATATCCCCAAGGCGAAGCCTCTTATTTGTGAAATCAATTCCCAGCGCATCCCCAATAGCATCGGAAATCTCACTTCTGTAATCGAATAAGTAAATATTCTCATGCTCATTGGAACAGGAAATTCTGTTGAGACATTTAACGATCTTTTCAGCAGAGTAAAGCTTGCCGGTTTTCTTTTGAATGATCCGCATAATAGTAAGAGCAATGAAACAAGTAAGAAAGTGTGCATTAATGTGATCCTGAAGTGACACATAGACCGGTCGTGTTTCCAGTACCCCCTTAGTCACGCGGAATGTTTCTTCAATCTCCCACAGACCACGGTAAGTCTCAATCACTTCAGTATCCGACATATCCAGTTCACTGGTGACAATAGCGTAGTAACCATCATACTTTTCTTCCTCAGCCACTCTCTCAGCATCAAAGACAGGATGTTCTTTCACTTTAAGAATTTCACCGGTTTTTACATCAAACTTCAGATTTTTCACATACTTGGCCGCGCCGTAAGATGTGGCCTTTGTGTATTTTTGGGGATTAGTTGCTAAATCATAAGCCTTTTTTAAGACTTCTTCACGCTCTGCCCGGGACTTTAAAGCATATTTTCTTCCCCAGAAAACCACCTGCTTTTCATACACCGTTTTTTTTACTTTTTTTCCGCTTTGCAGCGTCACATTGATATCACGTGCAATTATCCTGCTTTTAACCTTGAAGTCCGTGTTTTCATCAGCAGGTTTGCCATCTTTACCTACATAA
>CAZZEY010000267.1:0-2467 GCA_964653445.1 uncultured Syntrophaceticus sp.
AGCAATTCCCTTTTAGTTTATAAGCTTACACAAGGCTGTTGTATACTTAAGCTTTATCATTTGTGAGAAATTGATTTTTATCTAATTTTTGGGAATGGCAAATAAATGGTGCTGTTGTCGGGTTTTTCACAGTTGGTTTAAGACAGAAATGAATTGGTATGTATTTTGCTTTTATTATTAGAGCAGCAAATTATTTATCATATAAGGAGGATTAGTATATGGGAATTAGTGGGGGTTTGTATGGTGGACAGTATCAACCATTATCACAGGAACAAGTCTCTCAAATACACAAGGCAACACTTGAAGTATTAAGTAATACAGGGGTCGAAATCAGTAATAAAGAAGCACAGGAATTGTTAGCTAATGCTGGTGCCAGAGTCGAAAAGGAACTAAACCGTGTTTATTTGCCAGCTGAACTTATTGAAAAAAGCATAGAAAGTGCTCCATCTGAAGTTTTGCTTGCAGGTAGAGAAGAGAAAAATGATTTGCTGCTGGGAGGAAAGCGTGTTTATCTTGGTACAGGTGGCACCGCTTTAAATGTACTGGATCTTAAAAATTCAAGAAGACCATCGACATTGGAAGACTGCCGAAATGTGGCTAAATTGGTGGATGCGCTGGATAATATTCATTTTTTTGTTTTACCTGTTTACCCTAATGAGCTTCCTAAGGAGGAAGTTGACGTTAACCGTTTTTATTCAGCTATGCAAAATACCACTAAGCACATCATGGGTGGTGTCTATACAATTGATGGGATTCGCAAGGTAATTAAAATCGCTGAACAGATAGCGGGAGGGCCGAAAAAGCTGAGGGAAAGGCCATTTATTTCTATGATAACCTGCATTATGAGTCCCTTAAAATTTGATGCTACATACACCGAGTTAATGCTTGAGGTAGCCCGACAGGGTATTCCATTGGCAACTCCTGCTTGTCCGATGACAGGTGCTACAGGCCCTGTTACATTGGCAGGCACGCTGGTCCAACAAAATGCCGAAGCGTTGGCAGGAATTGTGCTGACCCAGCAGGTCAATCCAGGTACTCCGGTGCTCTATAGCGCAGTGCCAACGAGTGTTGATATTCGGACTATGGATTTCTTGTTTGGAAGTGTTGAGATGGGCATTCTCAATGCCGCAATTTCTCAACTGGCTCAGTTTTATAATCTTCCCATCTACTCTACTTCAGGTGTTTCTGACTCCAAGATACCTGATGTTCAAGCAGGTTACGAAAAGGCAACCACTGCGATGCTTTGTGCATTAGCAGGAAGTAATTATGTGCACGACTGTGCGGGTTTAATTGAGAGGGGCATGACGGTTAGCTACGCCCAGTACATTATTGATAATGAGATAAATGGGATGGTTATGCGTGCTGTACGGGGTATTGATGTAAACATAGAGTCTCTTGCTGTGGATGTTATTGACAAAGTAGGTCCAGCGGGCAACTACATTTCTGAGGAGCACACCTTAAAATACATGCGCAGTGAATTTTTCTTACCGCAAGTAAGTGACAGGCAAAGCTATCACCGATGGAAGGAGCAAGGAGAAAAGGATGGTTGGCAGCGAGCCAATGAAATTGCTGAAAACATCCTGGCAAATCATAAGCCTACTCTTGTACCAGTGGAAATTGAGCGACAGCTGGCACAGGAAATACCAGAATTAAGATTGTAGGCATCAAGATATAAATATTTGAGAGAGGGAGGAATAAAATGTCTTTGTTAGTCGATTTGAAAGAGTTAGTAGTGAAAGGTGATACGGTGAATGCGGTTGCAAAAACCAAAGAAGCATTAGATGAAGGGCTGGCACCAGGCAAGTTAATAGATGAGGCGCTTATTTCAGCGATGGATGTTGTTGGTGAAAAGTACAAGAGTGGAGAGATATTTGTGCCTGAAATGCTTATTGCTGCCAAAACTATGCAGGCTTGCATGGAGAAGCTTGAGCCGCTTGTTGCTGCAGATGAATTAAAATCTACCGGCAGGGTAGTTATCGGAACTGTTAAGGATGATTTGCATGATATCGGAAAAAATCTTGTGGCGATGATGTTGAAGGGTGCTGGGTTTGAAGTTGTTGATTTAGGAGTAGATGTGGCAGTCGAAGAGTTTGTGATTAAAGTAAGGGAGCTTAAACCTAATATTTTGGGAATGTCAGCATTGCTTACAACAACAGTGCCTCAGATGGAGTTGGTCATTAAAGCTCTTGATGACGCTGGGCTTCACAGCCAGGTACAGGTAATTGTAGGTGGGGCAGCGGTTACCCCTGAGTTTGCAAAAAGTATTGGTGCTGATGGATATGCCCCAGATGCAACTGGTGCGGTGGATTGGGCAAAGAATTGTATGACTGGCAGCAAGTGATTTATGTGTCGCCCGGGGTATGGCCCATCATATCCCGGGTAACAATATACAAGACAAATATGCAAGACAATTGATACTGGGGGTGAGAGCATAATCTGTATTTGAGTTAGTGTCTAACTGTTAAAA
>CAZZEY010000268.1:0-2465 GCA_964653445.1 uncultured Syntrophaceticus sp.
GGCAGCCGGTCAATAATGTGGCGGCTGCATTGATCCTAGCTGATAAATCTGATGTTCACAGGACTAGGGTGCGCAATCAGAGTATTGCCGGATTTGATATCCATGACCGGGTAAATTATGCGGTTGAGCGTTCTTTTTTAAGAGTAGATCCGGATAACAGGCAGATTTTACTTGAATTAGATATCGATCCCCACATCAGCCCTGTGATGGATTATTTTGAAATTTTCTTAAGCAGAATGATGATGTGCAGGAGGGCTGCGGAGTTTTTAGGCTGTACTTTCGGCCTGGAAATCAACGGAAATAAGCTAGTTTAATAAGAAGGAAGGAGAGAAGTAAGTGGCAGGGAAAAAGGGGAAACGGACAAAAGCCTTAGATCAATTACAAAGGACCACACAAAAACAAGCCCCCGGACCGCAGAAAAAAACAGGTATCAGTTGGCCGGAAGCGGTGCTGTTCCTTGTTTTAGTGGCAGCAATATTTGTTACTGCCATTTTTACTGCAAAGCCCATAGCTGGGAAACTGAAACAACAGCTGGGACTTGATCTACGCGGAGGGGTGCATGTGGTTTATGAGGCTGTGCCCTCTGAAGGGTCACCTGTAACAGATGATGCTGTTGATAAATTGATCGGTGTGTTTCGCAACAGAATTGATGCCTTTGGTCTTAAAGAGCCACTGTTGCAGAAAGAGGGTAATAATAGGGTTGTAGTTGAACTACCCGGGGTCAAAGATCCTCAGGAAGCTGTAGAACTACTGGGAAAGACGGCACATATGGAGTTTAAGACCGAGGACGGCGAAACCGTTTTGACCGGTAAACACTTGAAGGATGCCCAAGCCCAGTTGAGTCCAGCCAACAATCAGCCTATAGTTGCCCTTACCTTTAATAATGAGGGTGCAAAAATATTTGAAGAGGTAACCACAGCCAATGTTGGTAGACCACTGGCCATTTACCTGGATGACCAGTTAATTACTGCACCGAGGATCAGTGGGCCTATTTCAGGCGGAAATGCAGAGATCAGTGGTGGTTATCAATCACTGGAGGAGGCACAGCAGGAAGCTTTACTGCTGCGCTCAGGTGCACTTCCGGTGAATGTGGAATTGATGGAGATGAGAAATATTGGTCCCACTCTGGGTCGGGAGTCATTGAACCTCAGCTTGAAGGCTGGGATAATCGGCATAGCGGCTATCTTTTTATTCATGCTGCTCTACTACAGATGGCCTGGTGTTATTGCTGACCTGTCTTTACTTGTTTATGGGCTTATTATGGCGGGAGTTTTTATACTCCTTGGGACCACCCTGACATTACCAGGTATCGCGGGGATAATTCTTTCTATAGGAATGGCAGTGGATGCCAATATTATCATTTATGAGCGCTTGAAAGAGGAACTGCGGGCAGGAAGGACACTGCGATCAGCCATTGACGCTGGTTTCCACAACGCATTCAGGGCAATCCTGGATTCCAATGTAACCACTTTGATTGCGGCGGTTGTGCTCTACTTCCTTGGTACAGGACCTATCAAGGGTTTTGCCATTACTCTGGGCACCGGTATTCTGGTGAGTATGTTTACAGCCATTACTTTTACACGCTTTGTGCTGCACCTAGTGGCACGGTCGCGCTTGGTAATCAGTCCCTGGGCATATGGTGTTAAACTGGGAGGTGACAGGGCATGAATCTGGTCAAAGCGAGGAAGTACTTTTACATTTTAACTCTTTTAGTCATTATACTTGGTTTGATTTCTTTGGGTTTGAAGGGTTTGAATTATGGCATTGATTTTACCGGCGGCACTCTGATCGAGATGGAGTTTAAAGAAGAAGTGAATATCGCTGATGTGCGTTCAGTGCTGGAAGATGCCGGCCTCTCACAGGACAGCAGGGTGCAGGAGGGTGAAGGGAATGCAATCCTCATCCGCACAAAGGATCTGACCCAGGAGGAAAGTGGGGATCTGCTTAAAAATATCGAGGAAAAGGTTGGCGGCTTCACTTTACAGCGCAATCAGAGTGTTGGACCCACAATTGGGAAGGAATTGCGCAGCAATGCATTGTTATCTGTGATCATTGCATTTGTTTTAATGATCATTTATATTACTATCCGTTTCGAGTTTTTATTAGGCCTGGCTGCTGTTACTGCCATAGTGCATGATATCCTGGTCACTGTGGGGTTGGTATCTCTGCTGGGTCTGGAGGTCGATGCGGCGTTTATCGCTGCCCTGTTGACCATTGTCGGGTATTCGATCAATAATACCATTATCATTTTTGACCGGATCAGGGAAAACGTCGGAAAGAAAAAGAAGGGTGACCTTATGGATGGGATTATTCACCGCAGTATTATGCAGACCCTGACCAGATCAATTAACACAGCTTTGACTGTGGTTTTCGTTCTAGTAGCATTGATCCTTTTTGGTGGTATGACCATCAGGAGTTTTATCCTTATACTGCTTATCGGGGTTGTTGTAGGATGTTATTCATCC
>CAZZEY010000269.1:0-2459 GCA_964653445.1 uncultured Syntrophaceticus sp.
ACAGCCGATCAGCCGGGGGAGGTAGAACTGTTTTGATTCTTTATACTATTCAGCATGTTCTTGTTTTGCGGTTGTTAATCTGCTATAAATTTCAATCTGTAGAGCTGCTGCATAACCTGCTCTTTCTGGTAGGTGCTGCAAAGAGTGAAGAGCAGGCTGTTGCTTTTTATGATTTTGTGAGGACTCGCAATGGAGCTTACAGCAGGACTTTACAGACAATTTTTGATGAATTAAAAAGGGAAAAACTTGTGGAAGAAAAAGAGGAATATTTGCAGATCACAGACAAGGGCAGGTATGTTTATACTAATCTGGGGGCATCTTTGAAGTCTTTTTCACCATTTTGGGATTTGTGTCTAGATATTATGGAACGCTATCAGGGGGATCCGCACAAAATTAAAGAGAGAGTTTTTTATCATATCACTTTCAGAAGAGCAAAGATTGGTGAGCATGTTTTTGACTGCTGCTGGTTTTAACGGTGGTTGCAGTTGATAATTTCTCTGCGGAATTTATTAAGGAGGTAATTGTTTTGCAGCATTCGCGTATTTTAGCGGTAGATATTGGCGCAGGCACCCAGGATATTTTGATGTTTGAGGATGGTATTCCCGTGGAAAACTGTGTTAAACTTGTACTTCCATCAGGGACCAAACAGGTGGCCGGAAAGATTGCCAGTGCTACAGCAGCAGGCAGGGATGTTTTCTTAAGTGGACACCTGATGGGAGGTGGACCCCTGGTAAGTGCTTTGAAAAAGCATTTGAAAGCCGGGCTTAAGGCCTATGCTGCACCAACTGCAGCCAAAACCATCAGGGATGACCCAAAAGAGGTGGAGGCTATGGGGGTGAAGATCGCAGAGTATATTCCAGATAATGAGTGCCAGGAAATAGAGCTGCGTGATCTTGATCTCAAAAAATTGGCCAAGGCCCTCTCCCTTTATGATGTTTCACTTCCTGATATTGTTGCAGTTGCGGTACAAGACCATGGAGAGGTTATCGGCAGGAGCAACCGGAAGTTTCGCTTTGAGCACTGGGAAAGGTTTTTAGAAGAGGGAGGACGGCTTGGGGAACTGCTTTACAGAGATAATGTTCCACCTTATCTGACCAGGATGCTGGCTGTGCAGCAAGATGCACCAGGTGCCTTTGTTATGGATACAGGCACAGCAGCTTTCCGGGGTGCGCTGCTGGATCCTGTGGTCGCGGGGCACAAGAAGGAGGGGGTGCTGCTGGTCAATGTAGGGAACCAGCACACACTGGCAGCCTTAATGAAGGGGGAACGCATCTGGGGAATTTTTGAACACCACACCGGATTATTGACCACGGAAAAACTGTCAGATTATCTTCAGCGTTTTGTACAGGGAAAGGTGTCCAATGAAGAGGTATATAATGACCATGGACATGGCTGTGCAGTTGTCCCTGGAGCACCTGGGCCAGAATCCTTTTCTTTTGTGGCTGTCACCGGCCCCCAACGCCACCTGGCAGAGAGGATAGGGTATTTTGCTGTTCCCTATGGTGACATGATGCTGAGCGGAAGCTTTGGGCTGGCAGCAGCGGTGAAGGAGTATTTGCAGCAATAACAGATTGCTCAAGCTTTATTTTGTCTTTAAGTTATAGAATCAATCAATAATAATCGTTATGTGGCATTATTTTTTACCTGATTATTTATTACCTCTGATACAGCATCTATTTCTTTTTCTTTTGAGAGGAGGTATTATATATGACTTCAGATAAAATATGGGATCTGCTGATCCTTGGAAGCGGGCCTGCGGGTTTGAGTGCAGCTGTTAATGGGCGCATCAGGGAGAAGAGTGTTATTCTCTTGGGTGCAGAGAATGGTTCAGAACGCCTAGGTAAGGCTCCTGAGGTTAAGAATTACCTGGGATTCCCCGTGATATCAGGCAAAGGGCTTATGAAGAAATTTTATGGCCATGCTGTGGGCATGGGTGTGGTGATAGAGCAGAGACGTGTTGAAACAATTTATCCAGGGGATGAATTCACAACTGTCACTCGTGATAACCAAATGTACCGCTCAAAAGCTGTTATTCTGACAACAGGGATCCAGCAGGCACACCAAATCCCCGGTGAAAAGGAACTGCTGGGGAGAGGGCTGGGGTACTGTGCCACCTGTGATGGCCCCCTATACCGCGGCAAAGAAGTGGCAGTGATTGGAGAGACATCTGAGGCTGAAGAGGATGTGAATTTCCTGGCCGAAATCTGCAGTAAAGTTCATTATTTTCCTTCATATCGTGGGGAGATCAGAGTTGACCCCCGAATCGAAATACACCGTGAAAAGCCGCTCGGTGTAGTTGGTGAGCAAAAAGTTGAGGCTGTTGCACTGAAAGGTGGCAAACTCCCGGTAGCAGGCGCTTTTATTATCAGAAGGGTTGCTCCAGCAGTTCAGCTCATCTCTGGCATTCAGATAGAAGATGGGGCTATTGTTGTTAACAGAATGATGGAAACCAATATCCC
>CAZZEY010000270.1:0-2452 GCA_964653445.1 uncultured Syntrophaceticus sp.
GTGATAGCACCGCTCTGGCGGATTTTCCCTTACTCCGGGAATCTCAAGGGGATTCATGGTGACAATCTTATGGTTGGCTCCCAGGAGATGAGCGATCCTCTGGGACTCCTGTACCTCTTGCCGCGGAATAAGCATACTGTCCAGTGTTACCGCCAAAACCCTTTCCCCCAGCTCCTGAACTGCAACCATCAGGAGAAAGGTGCTGTCAACACCACCGGAAAAGGCGATAATGGCCTTTTCATAATTTTTGATCCTTTTCCTTAAACCTTCAATCTTGTTAGCGGAATGTTCGGCCACTTTTTTATCTACCTCATTTCGAAAGATACACAAAATATTCTACAGAACATCCCTCAAATCCTTCGTTAATTGACAGCATCAAATCCGTAACAGCAGTTACACCGAGAGAAGTCACAATAACCTAATATTAGTATATAAAAAAGCTGGCACCTATCTTGATATGCAAAACAGGTGCCAGCAGCATCTTTGAACCCTTTTAGAAGAGGCCTGTTACCTTACCACTCTTAACATCCACATCCACTCTCCGGTACGCCGGATCCGAACTTGTTCCAGGCATCAGGCTAATTGCCCCAGCCATTGGGCAGAGGAACTTGGCCCCACCATAAACAAGAATATCCCGAATGGGAAGCTTCCAATTCTTAGGCACACCTTTCCAGGTGGGCTCATGGCTTAAACTCAAGTGGGTCTTGACCATCATTGTGGCAAAATCAGCGTAGTGGGGATCAGCCTCAAATCTCTTGGCTTTTTCCTCAGCTAAGGGATACCAATCAACACCATCTGCGCCATAGACATCTTTGGCAATTGCTTCTACACGCTGCCGCAGCGGCATCTCCAGCGGATAAAGGAATTTGAAATCAACTTCCTCTTTACATGCATCCATTACTGCATCTGCAAGTTCCAAAGCTCCCTCTCCACCCTTGAGCCAGTGTTCAGATACAGCACAACGCGCTCCGGCCTGCTCCACAATTCTCTTCACCAGCTTGATCTCTTCCTCAGTATCTGTGTAGAAACTATTAACACAGACCACCGGCTTGATCCCTGACTTCTTAATAACATTGATCAGGTGTAATAGGTTCTCACATCCCTTTTCAACAAGACCGAGGTTTTCTTTTGTATATTCCTCTGGAAGAGGACGCCCGGGAACAACAGTTGGGCCTCCACCATGCATCTTGAGTGCCCGGATGGTGGCCACAAGAACAGAAACATTGGGCTTGAGGCCGCTCAAGCGGCACTTTACATTCCAGAATTTCTCAAATCCAATATCGGCAGCGAAGCCGCTCTCAGTGACATGGTAATCGAACATCTTTAACCCAACCCGGTCCGCAATGATAGAGGATTGCCCAACAGCAATATTAGCAAAAGGCCCAGCATGAACCATACAGGGTTGATACTCCACTGTGCAGGCCAGTGTCGGGTTGATGGTGTTGCGCATCCAAGCACACATTGCGCCATCAACTTCCAGATCCGCAGTAGTGATTGCCTTACCGTACTTATCATAAGCAACAACAATTTCTCCTAACCGTTTCCGGAGATCATCCAGGTCATTGGCAATAGAAAGTATCGCCATCAATTCGGAACTCACAGCAATCCCGAATTTAGAGGCCATCATAAAACCATCCTTTTTGCCCCCGATACCGATGATAATATTGCGAAGTGTTTGAGCACAAAAATCAATAATCCAACCCATTTCAACATTCTTTGGATCAATATTTAGCCTTTTCAGGTTGCGTTTTGCCAGTTCCTCATCTGAATAGTTTGCTTCATGCTGCATCCTGGATGTTAGAGCAACCATAGCCAGGTTATGAGCATTCATGATATCATTGATGTCCCCGGTAAGACCTAGAGAAAACTCTGTCATAGGAATCAGGAGAGCATTACCACCACCTGCAGCAGTTCCTTTTATATTCATAGTTGGACCACCAGAAGGCTGGCGAATAGCACCACCCACATTTTGCCCCCTCTTACCGAGCCCTTCCAAAAGCCCCATGGTGGTTGTGGTTTTCCCTTCACCCAGTGGTGTTGGTGTGATGGCGGTAACTTCAATATACTTACCATCAGGCTTATCCCCCAGCCTCTCCATCATCTTGATGAAATCAAGCTTTGGTGTCCTGCCAAAAGGAATAAGTTCATCCTTTTCCAAACCTAACCGGTCAACCCACTCCTCTGGAGTTGGCATATTTTTTTCCGCCTCATCAGCAATTTGCCAGTCTTTTAACTGAGTTGCATCCCAAGCCATATCACTACCTCCCCAATTTTTTCTCTTAAAACCTGTTACCCCACTGTTTTGCGGTTTAAAACCTGTTATGACACCCCCCTATGTACATTTTTTCACAAACTTGTTACTACTGCTCCCTGAAACATTACTAAACCATGCCTATACCCCAATTTGTATTGTGAAATATATCACATGCAAGTATCGTGCCTATATTTGAAC
>CAZZEY010000271.1:0-2448 GCA_964653445.1 uncultured Syntrophaceticus sp.
TCAATCTAGGAAAGGGTGTTGCGCTATCCAACTTACGCCGCGCCAGGAGCAGATCATAGAAATTGTGAAAAAGAATACTCCTATTACAGGGGAGAAAATTGCCGAGATGCTCAAAGTGCGGCGTGCTACTTTGCGCCCGGATCTTGCTGTATTGACCATGGCGGGTCTGCTTGATGCCCGGCCTCGGGTTGGCTATTTTTATACCGGGAAAACTCCTTATATGCTGCTGGCAGAAGAAATACGCCATCTCAAGGTAAATGATGTGAAATCTGTTCCAGTGGTGGTTAATGCTGATGCCTCAGTCTATGATGCCATTGTTGCACTTTTTACTGAAGATGTAGGGACACTTTTTATTGTGAATAATGATGGCTATCTAGATGGTGCTGTTTCCCGCAAAGATCTGCTAAAAGTTGCCCTAGGCAGGGGGGATCTGCATAAAATCCCAGTTCAGGTGGTCATGACCCGGGTACCCAATGTGGTGACCATCAATGGAGAAGAATCTGTTTACGAAGCTGCCCGCAGATTGGTTGAGCATGAGGTTGATGCTCTTCCGGTTGTTGAGGAGCCGGAGCAAGAAGGAGACAGGGAGAAACTGAAAGTGATTGGTAGATTTACCAAAACAACGATAGCCCGGATTTTTGTTGAAATGGGGGAATGAACATAAACAGGTGAAAGGAGGTTGTTTATGGCAAATTCCGTTATATATGTAGTATCAGATTCCCTCGGAGAAACCGCAGAGTTTGTTGCACGAGCCGCAGCTATTCAATTTAATGCTAATGAGACCTTTGAAATCAGGCGTGTTCCTTATGTGAATAATAGGGAAACATTGGAGGATGTGATAGAGGAGGCAAGCGGTACATGCAGCATTATCGCCTATACACTGGTGATTCCAGGTTTGAAAGAAGAATTGGAAAGACTGGCAAGAGAGCATAATATTCCTGCTGTTGATATTATGGGGCCGCTGATGGATGCCCTCACCCAAGCAACATCTATGTCCCCCAAAAGGGAGGTGGGGCTGCTCCATCGCCTGGATGATCAGTATTTCCGCAGGGTTGAAGCCATTGAATTTGCAGTAAAATATGATGATGGTAAAGATCCCCGGGGGCTGCTGTATGCTGATGTTGTTCTGATTGGAGTATCACGTACCTCCAAAACCCCTGTTTCAATGTATCTTGCCCATAAGCGGGTCAAAGCTGCTAATGTTCCTATAGTGCCTGAAGTAGAACCACCTGCTGAATTATTTAAAATACGGCCACGCAAAATAATCGGACTGACCATTCAGCCTCAACTGCTTCTGCAGATCCGTCAGGAGCGGTTGAAAGCACTTGGACTTACCACAGATGCTGAATATGCGAGCATAAACAGGATTCAAAAAGAATTGGCTTATGCTGACCGGTTGATGGCCCAACTGGGCTGCCCGGTCATTGATGTTTCAAATAAAGCGATAGAAGAAACAGCAAGCATGGTTTTAGAAGTCTATTACAGGGGGGAGCGAGATGCAAAGTAAGTATGTTTACCTCTTTGAAGAGGGCAATGCAGGTATGAAGGACCTATTGGGAGGAAAAGGGGCAGGTTTGTCTGAGATGACAAATTTAGGGCTCCCTGTTCCGCCCGGGTTCGTTATCACCACCGAAGCCTGCAATGAGTATAGTGCCAAAGGGGAACTGCCGTCTGGGTTGGAGGAACAGATGCAGGATGCCCTGACAGCGCTGGAGAAAAAGGTGGGAAAAGCACTTGGGGATAAGAAAAATCCCTTACTGCTGTCTGTTCGGTCTGGGGCAAAAATTTCCATGCCTGGGATGATGGACACTGTCCTCAACCTGGGGTTGAATGATGAAACTGTTAAGGCTTTAGCTGCCGCTACTGACAATGAGCGATTTGCGCTGGACTGCTACCGCCGTTTTATCCAGATGTTCAGCGACATTGTTCTTCATGTGGAGTTCCACAGATTTGAAGATGTTTTGGAGAAATACAAAAAGAAATACCGGGTGCAGTTTGATCATGAACTGCAACCCGAACATTTAAAAGAGATCATCAGGGAGTACAAAGATATTGTCAAAGAACAGACAAAACAAGATTTCCCGCAGGACCCCAAAGCCCAGTTGCGGAAGGCTGTTATAGCGGTTTTTGAATCCTGGAACAACCCCAGGGCTAAGGTGTACCGTAAATTGAATAAAATTCCTGATGATCTGGGGACCGCGGTCAATGTGCAGGCAATGGTTTTTGGAAATATGGGCAACAACTGTGGTACTGGTGTTGCTTTTACCCGGGATCCTGCTACCGGAGAGAATGTTGTTTTCGGTGAATATTTGATCAATGCACAGGGTGAGGATGTTGTAGCGGGAATCCGTACACCGCAGCCCATAGCCAAACTGAAAGAGGAAATGCCTGAAGCCTATGAGCAGTTTGTAAGGACCTGTTCTTTATTGGAAAAACACTACAGAGATA
>CAZZEY010000272.1:0-2436 GCA_964653445.1 uncultured Syntrophaceticus sp.
CAGTGCTGCATCCTTTTCGATATTTTTGCGATACTCATCCAGAGTTGTGGCCCCGATGCACTGGAGTTCACCCCGGGCCAGAGCCGGTTTTAAAATATTGGCTGCATCAATTGCCCCTTCTGCAGCCCCAGCACCCACCAGGGTGTGCACCTCATCGATAAACAGGATAACATCACCGGCATTGCGGATCTCCTCAATAACTTTCTTCAGCCTTTCTTCAAACTCACCCCGGTATTTAGTCCCAGCTACAACAGCAGACATATCCAGGGTAACCAGCCTTTTATCCACCAGCATCTCGGGAACCTTATTCTCCACAATACGCTGAGCAAGGCCTTCTGCAACAGCTGTTTTACCTACACCCGGCTCACCGATCAGGCAGGGGTTGTTTTTAGTACGCCTGCTCAAAATCTGGATTACCCGCTGAATTTCCTTATCTCTGCCGATCACCGGATCAAGCTTCCCTTCACGGGCCATCTGGGTCAGATCACGCCCCAGATCATCCATGGTTTGGGTCTGGCTTGCACGCCTGGCACCTCCACTCTGTGGGTGTCCCTGAGGCATAGGGCCAATACCCCCAAGCTGCATCAATACCTGTCTCCTCAGTTTTTCCAATGTTAGACCCATGCTGACCAAAACCCGGGCAGCAACTCCTTCACCCTCCCGGATCAGTCCGAGGAGTATGTGTTCTGTTCCCACATAACTGACCCCTTGTCTGCGCCCCTCCTCTTGGGCGAGTTCAAGCACTTTTTTGGCTCTGGGGGTCAGACCGATCTCTTCCCCGACTCTCACATCACCAGGAGCAACGATTTTTTCTACTTCCTGGCGCACTTTGTTAAGGTTCACACCCAGTGCCAGCAGCGACCTGGCAGCGATCCCGTCCCCTTCCCTGAGCAGCCCCAGAAGAAGGTGTTCTGTCCCTACAGCCGGATGACTCAGGCGCCGGGCTTCATCCCTGGCAAGAAAAAGCACCTTTTGCGCTCTTTCAGTAAACCTTCCAAACATAAACATGACCTCCTTTCACACTTTAGACAATGAAGTTCTGATTATTTCCGCTCTTTTTAGATCACGATTAAAAGCATCGATATCTTTTCCAGCTATCTTCCGAAGATAGGCCGGCCTGGTCTCCACCAAAAGTTCATTAAGCTTCTGCAGCTGCACATCACGCAAAAGTCCGATATCCACTCCGAGCCGGAGATTGGACAGGTGTGCCATGGCCTCTTCAGAACTGATGATATAGGCATTAGTCAGAATCCCATAGGACCGGAAAACCAGATCCTCTAATTGGGCAAGCCCCTCTTTGCGCATCTTCTCCCGAGCCATCTCCTCCTGTTCCAGGACCTGGCGGCTCACCTGGGCTAGGTTGGTGATTATCTCCTCTTCACTTGGCCCCAGGGTTATCTGATTGGAAATCTGAAAAAGGTTCCCCCTGGCTTCGGTCCCCTCACCATACATCCCCCGCACAACAAAACCAAGTTTGGAAAGTTCCATGAACAACCTATTGGCTCGTTTGGTCATTGCTATCGCAGGAAGATGCATCATCACAGATGCTCTTAAACCTGTTCCCACATTGGTGGGGCAGCAGGAGAGATAGCCGTATTGTTCATCAAAAGCAAAATCGAGCGCACTCTCCAAAATATCATCAACCCTGCTGGCCAGCTCCCATGCCTCTTTTAGCTGCAGGGCCGGGTACAGCACCTGCAACCGCAGGTGATCCTCTTCATTGAACATGATGCTGATCCCCTCATCCTCACTAAGAGCAAGACCGCGCAGCGGCCCCTCATCCTCAGCTAACTGTGGGCTGATCAGGTGTTTTTCCACAAGGAGCAGCCGGTCCAGGGGAGAAAGATCCCCCAATTCAGCAAAATCGATCTTCCCCACCTGCTCCTCCATCGATCGGTTTTTTACAGCACTTTTCCCTAACTCCAAAACTTTTCTGCCGGTTTGTTCATCCTGCAGGTGAGGAAAAGGGTAATCACTGAGATTGCGGGCCAGCCTCACACGGCTGCTGATCACAATGGAGGCATAGGGTCCCTTCCCCTCCATCCATTTGGTATAGGGGCTGTTGAGGGCATTTGCTATGGTCATGGTTCCTTCGCCTCCTTACTCAAGCTTTCCTTCCAGAGCCCGGATGCGGTCCCTGAGCTCTGCGGCTTTTTCATAAGCCTCTTCCTGTACAGCCTGCTGCAGTTCAGCTTTCAGTTTTTCGATCTCCCGCTTAACACTCAGTTTGCCCCCGGCCCGTTTTGGCACCTTTCCTGTATGCTGGGTTGTCCCCTGCACCCGCCGCAGTAAAGGAGTTAAGCCATTACCAAAGGTGCGGTAGCACCTGCTGCAGCCGAACCGCCCGGTTTCGGCAAACCTGTTCAAATTCAGGTGGCAGTTGGGACATTCAGGTGAGGCCACAGGTTCCACCTGAAAGTGCGGGCTGTCCAGCAG
>CAZZEY010000273.1:0-2432 GCA_964653445.1 uncultured Syntrophaceticus sp.
CAAAACAGCTCCCCTGAAAAAACCGCGCATGGGAACGGTTCTCTCGCGCGAAAATCGCGCGGTAGGACGGTTCTACCGGCGCTTAAAACCGCGCGCCGGAACCGTCCCCCTGATCGGTCTTAGATAGGGAGAAAAAGTGAGGTGATGAATGATGGGATAAATCAACCACCCTGCCCCTCCGGCCGTTACTGGCGGGTAGAAGCAGGTGATACCTTTTACTCCATTGCCAGGGCAGTAGACACAACAGTTGATGAGCTGGCTCGGGCAAATCCGGGGGTAGATCCCAATAATCTTCAGATCGGCCAATTACTGTGCCTGCCTGAGGAATTTCCCCCCTGTGCCTCAGGAGTTTACTGGGAAGTGTCTCCTGGGGACACCCTTTACAGTATTGCCCAAACAGTAGGTACAACTGTAGAGGTTTTACTGGAATTAAACCCAGGGATTGATCCATTTGACCTTCAGGTGAGGCAGAAGATCTGTCTGCCCTGATTATGCCCAAAACCTGATTCCGAAAGGGATGGAAGACCGCGCGGTAGAACCGTCACCCTGATCGGTCGATATTAGAGGATTATTTGTTTTCTTAAAGAATAATTATTAGGAAACCGCGCGCGGGGACGGTTCTGTCGCGCGAAAACGCGCAGTGGAACCGTCTCCCTGATCGGTCCTGATGGGGGTGATTTTTTGATTAAAGATATAACTATAGGAAAACTGGCTGTACTGCTGGCTATCAGCTCTGAAACTGAGGAGAAGGAGACCTTCCAGCAGGGGGAGCAGGTGGGGTACAAGCTGTTTAAAGGGCGTGTTGGTTCCATGGAGGGTGAAAAAATTTTCGCCGCTGTGGAGACAGCTGCCAAAAGAAGAGAAATTATTGTCAATCAATACCGGGAAGAGCATGCCCTTTATCATTCCATTCTCGATGCCTTCCACGGGGTGTGCCGGGGGGAACTGGCTTTGGGTAGTGTTCTGCGCTCTGTGGGCCTCATTTTTAGTGTGGTGCGGGGGCCGCGCATCGCAGGGGATTATTCTGACGGTGAATGGCTAGCTGTGGCTCTTTACGGCAACATCGGTGCACCCATCAAGGGATTTGAGCATGAGGTGATGGGACTGGGGATCAATAATATTTAAAAAAACGAGTTATGCCCCGGATTCTCCGGGGCTTTTTGTTCAGGAGGATGCATGGTGGAGGAGAACGGGGTAAGTTTGTGGAGAAGCAGGGGGATGCTTCTTCTATTGGTGGCAGGTAGTACAGTAATTTATATGATGAATTATCTGAGGGGCACTTATTATATCCCACTGATGCAGGAACTTCATATCAACAACACCCAATTGGGATTGATGGGTGCAGCTTACGGGATAGCGGCTGCACTCTGCTACTTTCCCGGCGGGTGGCTGGCAGATCGCCTGCCAGCAAGAAAGCTTCTAGCGGCATCATATATCCTTACTGGGTTGGGGGGTTTTTATTTCGCTACCTTTCCCAGCTATCTGATCTGTGTTCTGCTCCATGCCTATTGGGGTATCATCACATCCCTTATCTTCTGGGCTGCATCAATCAAAGCGACCCGGCAGATGGCCGCAGTGACCGAGCAAGGGCGGGCCTATGGTTTTTTGGAAGCGGGGCACGGCATGGCAGCTGGGGTTTTATTGTCTATAGGCCTTGTTTTGTTTGCGCAGCTGGGGAGCGGCAGGGATGCATTGGCATTTGTCATCTCTGGCTATTCGATTTTGTGTATATTGATCGGTATTATCACCTGGTTCTTTTTTAAAGAAACACAGGAAAAGGTTTGTTCCAGCGATTTATGGGGTAATATTTTAAAAGTTTTGAAAATGCCCAAGGTGTGGCTGATCACTCTCATTATTTTCTGTGCCCATTGGGCGGTAACTGCAGCTCAGTACCTGGTGCCTTTTTCATCTCAAGTTTTTGGTGCAAGTGTTGTCTTTGGTGCCGCTCTTTCCATTATGAAAGACTATGTGCGGCCCCTTGTGGCAGCTGGTGCGGGAATTGTTGGGGATAGGATAGGTTCATCCAAAGTGATCTCTTATGGTTTTCTCCTATTGCTGGCGGGGTTTGTAAGCCTGCTGCTTATGTCTGGAAAAAGCAATTTGCTCTTTGTGCTGATCATCAACAGTGTGGTTGTTTACCTGGCCATGTATATGATCAGGGCTCTCTACTACAGCCTGCTGGAGGAAGGGGGTATCCCTGCTGCTATCTCCGGGACTGCGGTGGGCATGATCGCTGCCTTCGGGTATGTTCCGGAATTCATTGTTCCTTTGGTTGGCGGCAGGCTGCTGGATATTCTTCCTGGGGCTCGAGGGTATCAGTCTTTCTTTTTCTTGACAGCTGTTTTAACTGCTGTTGGTTATTTGGCTGCACTTTACTGGATGAATATCACCAAAGAAAAGAGGATGATGATGCTTGCATTTCGGAAAGGGAG
>CAZZEY010000274.1:0-2417 GCA_964653445.1 uncultured Syntrophaceticus sp.
ATCAAATATATGAAGCAATTGGTGAAGGTGGAGCTTTCAAAGAAGTAGAAAAAATGAGTGTCGTAGGTGCAACTGAAAATGACGAAGATTTCGCGGTTGTTGCTGCGAAGGCAAAGTATGAAAATAAGTCCTTCACATATACGATTACCTTTAACAAAGATATGAAATTGGCAGGTTTGTATTATAAATAAGCATTTGAGTTTATTAACAATAAACTTTAAGGAGCAGGGGCTGATTAAAAAAAATAGTGTATTTATGTAAAAAGGCTTCCAAAGAGGGAGCCTTTTTACATTTAATTTTCAATGATTGTTTAGATTCGATAAGTAATTTATAATAACCATGTGTTTGAAGAAACCACTTGAAAACTTCGGGGTGGTTTATCTTTTTTGGTCAAATGAGGGATTAAAGTTGAACATGGTAATAACTCTTGCAAAAAAATACCTGTTTAGCGGAAAGGATTTCTACTCTCAGTTGCTGGTTATCGCTTTACCTATTATCATCCAGAACTTTATTGCCTCTTCCCTTAATATGGTTGATACTGTTATGATCGGGAGTTTGGGAGAAACCGAGATAGCAGCTGTGGGCCTTGCCAATCAGTTTTTCCTGTTATTTAACCTTCTCATCAACGGCATTCACAGCGGGTGTTCAGTATTTATTGCCCAGTTTTGGGGTCATGGAGAAAAGGATAGCATCCGCAGAGTCCTGGGGGTCGGACTGCTGGCAGCTGTGATGGTATCATTGCTCTTTACATTACTTGCTCTGTTTTACCCGGAAGGCATCATCAAGATCTTTACTCGTGATCCACAGGTTATCCGGGAGGGTACCCTTTATCTCAGAGTAGTGAGTTTAAGCTATGTGTTTACTGCTGTCAGCTTTGGATTTGCTATGGCTTTCCGCAGCATCGGTAATGCACTGCTGCCCATGGTGGTCAGTGCTCTGGCCTTGGTCTGTAACACTTTTCTTAATTACGTACTGATTTTCGGCAATTTTGGTGCACCACAGTTGGGGGTAGGGGGGGCAGCCTTAGCTACTACTGCTGCTAGGATTATGGAAATGCTGGTTTTAATAGTATTTGTTTATTATAAAAGTGAAGTTCTTAGGGTTCGTTTAACTGATTTAAGAGAAATCTCTGGAGCATATGTGGGAAGGATATTTAAAACAGTCTTACCGGTTATATTAAATGAAGGATGTTGGGCTTTGGGTTTTTTAATGTATTCGGTTGCCTATGGAAGAATAAGTACACAGGCTTTTGCAGCTGTACAGATCACCAATACCATTCAAAACCTTTTTACAGTAGCAATATACGGCATGGCCAGTGCAGCCGCAGTTATGGTGGGTCATAAGATCGGAGAGGGTAATGAGGAGGAGGGAGCGAATTATGCCTGGCGTTTTTCAGCTCTTGCCTGGCTTGGTGGCCTGCTGATAGGGGGATTGATGGCAGCTGCTTCGCCTACTATTTTATCTCTTTTCAATGTTTCAGCAAATGTCTATCACAGCGCACTGCGCATCCAGTACATTACTTGCCTGGTGATGGTAATCCGCGTTTTCAATATTGTGCATATTATTGGAGTTTTGCGGGGAGGAGGGGATGTGCGCTTCTCCTTGATAGCAGAGGCCTTTACTATGTGGTGTATTGGTGTACCACTTGCCTTTATTGGAGCATTTATTTTTCATCTCCCTGTAGAATGGGTTGTGGCATTAGCTATGGCAGAGGAAGTGGCAAAGTGTACTGCAATTCTGTTTAGATTGGTATCAAAGAAATGGATAAAAAATGTAGTTCATGAGATGACTGTGCCCAAAAAAGGTGTTAGGCTACCTACATAGGCAAAGTAAACCCTTTTCCAGAAACCTCGGTGGTTTCAGAGATGAACATAAAGGCATCAGGGTCCAGCTCCAATACAATATCCTTCAGCTTGGGTATCTCAAAGTTGTTTACTACACAGTTGATAACCATCTTGGATTCTCCAGTATAGCCACCTTGCCCTTCCAGGAAGGTAACGCCTCTATGTAGTTTTTTCATGATGTGTGCAGCGATCTCGTTGTTCTCATGAGATATAATCATCACTGACTTATAGCTGCTCAAACCCTGGATTACTTGATCAGTAACTTTGCCTAACACCCACATGCTAACAATGGTATAAAGGGCAATTTTCAGATCAAAGAAAAATAATGACATCATTATTACAACCACATTAAAGTAGAAGAAACACGCACCAATTGAGATGTTCCATTTTTTCTTAGCGATGATGGCTATGATATCGGCACCACCTGCAGATGCTCCGGACCGCAAAATGATGCCGCCCCCTATACCACTGACAACTCCTGAGAAAACAGCAGCCAGGAAAAGATCGATCTGAGGAACAGGTATATAGGGTTCAGTGAGTGGAAGAGCAGCTGTCAGAGTCAGTGTGCCGATT